>CAYFXF010000034.1:10269-17692 GCA_964347085.1 uncultured Gemmatimonadota bacterium
GGTGAAGAGGTTGTCGTCCAAACCGCCCCGCGCAACGCCCTGGCGGAAGAAGCTGAAGCCGAGGTGGATCACCGCGACAGTCGCCAGTGCTACCACGCCGATCACCAAGGGATCGGCCCGGATGATATCCCTCAGCCCCTCGAAGCGCGGCAGCGATGGCCGGCGCGCCCCAACCCTCGGGCGTGCCGCCCGCTTGCCACCGGGGAGGAGATTCATCTCAATCAGCGCGAGCATCTCAGTTTCCGTCCGGACAGAAGTTCAGTTCTCGGCAGATCAGGCGGCGCGGCGAAGAGCGAGTCCGACGGGGAGCACCAGCATCGGTCCCATGTCGGCAATCGAAATGACGTCAAACGCTCCAGGCTCCACATCCACCCTCTGCACAGGATTGGCGATCTCGGTCGGAGCACCCAAGCGGTCCGCGAGCGTCTCGGCCATGCGCATCACGCGCGCCCCGCCACCACAGACGTAGATCCGTGACAGCCCGGCGTGCGCCGTCCCCGCGTGGAGGAAGGCCGCCGCTCGCTCGACGCCCAGGGCAACCTCCTCGGTCCGCTCGGCGATAAAACTCTCGAGCTCAGGATCGCTCGTGCGCCCCTCAAGGACGTCCTGCGCGCTCTCCGCGGTGAGCCCGCGCTCGCGCTGCAGCATCTCGCGCAGCCGCCGAGTCCCGTAGGCGAGATCACGAGTGAGCACCGGAACACCGTCCTCCAACAGATTCACGTTGGTGGTCTCGTGCCCGATGTTCACGAAGCCGACGACGCCGGTCATCGCCTCGGGGTAATTCAGCTCGAACGCGTTGTGCAGCGCGAAGGCGTCGACATCGATGATTGCCGGCTCAAGCCCCGCATCCAGCAGCAACGCCACCTTGTTCTCCACCAGTTCACGCTTCGCGGCCACCAGCAGCACGGTCATCTGCAGACCCTCGGCCGCAGGATCGAGGATCTGGAAATCGAGCTCCACGCTCTCCATGTCAAACGGCACGTGCTGCTCGGCTTCCCAGCGGATGACCTCGCGCGTATCAGACTCCTTCATGCGGTCCATCTGGATGCGCTTGATGATCACGTCGCGGCCACCCACGGCCGTCACCACTTTCCGCTCTTTCACGCCCGCCGTCTCGAACAGCGAGCGGATCGTGCTGGCCACCAGGGTGGGGTCCATCACCTCGCCTTCCACGATCGCGTCGGCTACGAGCGGTGTCGCAGCCGCGCGGACGATGCGCGGTCGCCCCTTCCCATGGTCCATCACCACCAGCTTGACGTACCCGCTGCCTATGTCCAGTCCTACGGTCCGCTTGCTGCGGCCCAACCCGAAGAGAGCCATCGGCGTCTAAAAGTCCCGGTTCTTATGGTGAACGCGCGCTCGACCTCATGCGACGGTGAAAACGAAGATAACTAAAGGGTTGTGGGAGCTAGGGGTAGGGCTCTGCATGATAGCCCCCAACGGTCAATTTGTCAACACGACGCGGGGGACAGCGCGGACGGCCGCAGAATACGGCTCACTCCAATATCTCCAACCAGGCAAATTGCGCAAGGGGGTGCAGGGCATGGAGTTTCGAGCCTCGGACCGCTCGGCGCACGGCACAGGCGCTGTGGGCCAGCTGGGTCTCGCCGGCGAGGTCGAGCGGCAACGCGGCCGCGTTCCCAACCAGGGCGCCCCCGTAGATCCGCCCGCCGGCCCCCTCGCTGGTCAAGCGTCCTTTGACGAGGACGACCCCATGGAATTCGATGCCGCCTCGAAGCGCCAGGTCGCCTTCCACGATCAGGACGCCTTGACCCGCTTGGTACGCGTCGACAGTCAGATCACCGGCGATGTACACAACGGGGTAGTAATCGGAGCAGGGGTGCTCGGGTGTGGACGGCGCGCCCCAGTTCTCCGGTCGCGAGCGGTCGCATGACCCATCGGAGCGCAGCGCGGGCTCGAGACGGTCCAACCTCACCTCGCCCTCGTAGCGCACATCGGACCAGCGCTCCAGCTCGCGGATGCGGCGCGCCACCTCGGCCGCCAGGTCGCGAGCCTCTTCAGCAGCGGCGATCGGTGGCTCGCCGAGCACGGCTGCGCTGTCGCTGAGCTGCACACGACCCGGCTCGTCAGTCAGGATCCCGGGCCGGGCGCCAGCGCCCTCCGGGCAGGCGCCGACGCGGCCCGGAGTGTCCGCGGGTAGCTCATCATCTTTGCCGACGATCCGCGTTCCCTCACGCACGCGGATCTCACCCGCCGCTGTGAGCGCCGCCTCGCAGCAGAGAGCGTCGTATCGCCGCCGCCCGAGGAACAACCCGACCGACCGCCGACCACCGGCCGGCCCATGCGACCGACCGATCGACGTAGCGAGAAATGCACTCGCGTTCGAGCGCTGCCCAGCGTCCAGCCGCGTGAGCCGGACTCTGTACTCGGCACCGTTGGCCAGGCGGCCCGTCGCCAGGCTGAGGTCCCCTCCCGGGACCAGCGAGTCGACCGCTGTGAGGTCCGAGATCGACAGCGCCGCCGCGAGCCCGGCCTCGGCGGCATATAGAGCGGCCGTTCCCTCCGGCCCGGCCGCCGCGCTACGCGAACCCCGCGCGGCGACCAGTTGGCCACCGGCGACAACGATCGAGATCACCAACAGGACGACGAGCACCAGGAAGAGCGCGAAGCCGCGCCGCGCGCCGGCCTCCGTAGCGACGGCGACAGCGGAGCAGCCGGACCCGGCGCTGCCGATCACGAGTTTCGCAAGTAGACGACGGTGGACAGCGTGTCGGCGAGCGCCTCCTGCCCCGGCAAACGAAGCGCTCGATCGCCAATCGCCTTCACGCTCACGCGCACCCGGGTGACCTCAGCGCCCGTGCCGCTGGGCGCGCCCGTCCGGGTCGAGTATTCCAGGAGCAAGCCGCCTTCGCCGGGCGGCGCGAACGGACCGGTCACGGGCTGCAGGCGCCCCTGCCGAAGTCGCTGGCCCAGCCACCAGCTCCCCTCGCTCGCCCGGTAAAGCTTGTACACATACGGCCGAAAGGCGCGGACCGGCGACCCCACCCCAACGCCCGACAGCTCGCGGTCGAGGGTGAGCCGGAGATCCGGGAGACGCCCGTCCGGGCAGCGTCCCGACCCGCTGGCACGCACATCCAGGATGGCTGCAACCCGCCAAGTGTCATCGAGCAGCGTGTCGACATCCCCTTCGACGAAGACGGATACGCTGTCGGCGGCCAGGTCGCCAAACGTCCCCGTGATCCGTCTCAAGGTCAGCGTGGTTTCCGACGCGCTGCAGATCGAAGCGACTCCGCTGATCGAGCGGAAGGCCACGCTGTCTCTGCCGATCGCGTAGAGGTCGCCCGCCGCCGGACTCAAAGGCCTCAACTCCCCCGCCAGAACGTCGAGGGCGATCCGGGCGGCGTCGCGCGCGCTCGCGATCCGGGCCTGCAGGCGATGGAAGCGGCTCTGGCTCAGGAGAACGGAATGGACCGCCGCCATCACGATGGAGAGCAGGATCAGGATGACGAGTGCCTCCAGGAAGGCGTGGCCGCGCCGCCTCTGCGTCTGTTCCGAGCGGGGACGCCGCGCACGCAGCAAGGACCCGGAAGGTTCCGTCACGGGACGCCCACCAGGGTGCTCAGCGTGTCCGCGAGTTCCAGGCCCCCTTGACGCCGCCGGACCACCAGCCAGATCTCTCCCGGCTGAAACCCGATGACCTCCCACCTCTCCTCCAGATCTCCCTCCAGGTGCTCGCCAGCGCGCAACTCCGAGCCCTGCGAAGCCAGCAGCATCTCCATGCGTGACTGGGCACTGAATCTCAGCCGGGTTTGTAGGAAGGAGACCCTGCTCTGGCGGGCGACGCTGCCCATGGAGGCCGACACGCCGAGGATCCCGATCGCGAGGATAAGCACGGCCACTACGAGTTCGACCAGGGTGAGGCCGGCGCGGCCGACCGCGTGGCTCGAACACCTCATCTGCGCAGCACGCGGCCCAGCCTGGAGAGGGTGACGGTGTCCGCGACCCCGCCCAGGCGAAACACGATCGTGGCGTTGGGCAGCTCGCACGCACCGCGCGCGGTCGCCACGCCCCGAGGGTCGAAGCAGAGCAGGCGCTGCTTCCCCTCGATCTCCACACCACTGAACTGTTTCCCCACCCAAACCACGGCATGTACCGTATCCCGCACCTCGACGCCCGGACGCGAGCTCGTGTCCACGCTCACCCAGAAAGCGTCTACGCTCGGATCGAGTTGGAGTTCAGCGATCCTCCCGTACTGAGCGGCCACCTGGCGAGCCAACCCGTGTGTCGCGACAAACGCTTCGCGCGCTGCCCCGACCATCGCCTGAGCCCGGACCCTCGCCAGTCTCGGCGCTCCAATTAGCAGCAAGGCCAACAGCGCGCCCAGCGCCAACAGCGCCTCCAGGAGCGAGAATCCACGAGTCGCTTCCGTCCGCACCCGTCCCTCCACAGAGTAACGGCGGCATACTGATGCACGAGGATCAACTGATCCTCAAAACCAAGGGTGTTGCCTGTGAGGTTGGGGGCGATCCGGGCTGACGACGCGACCTCAGCCGAGGCCGTAGTCGCGGATCTTGTAGAGCAGGGCCCGATAACTGAGTTCGAGCAGCTCGGCGGCTTTGGTGCGGTTACCGTCGGTTATCTGGAGGGCGCGGCCGATCAGTCGCCGCTCGAGATCGGCCGTCTGCTTCTTGATCGACAGTTCGTCCGCCGGCAGGGCCTCGGACGGTCCCTCCACGGCAGCTTCCGGGTGGCGGACGAAGTCGGGAAGGTCTTCGACTCGGATCGTCGCACCCTCGGTGAGCACCAAAGCGCGCTCGACCACGTTTTCGAGCTGCCTCACGTTGCCGTACCAGGGGTGGGCGAGCAGCAGCTTCATAGCCGCAGGCTCGAACCCGGACACGTCCACGCTGAGCTGTTTGGCGAACTGGTCGATGAAATAGCGAGTCAGGGGCGGGATATCCTCGCTCCGCTGACGCAGCGGCGGCAGATGGATGCGCACAACGTTGATCCTATAGTAGAGGTCGGATCGGAAGTTGTTCTCTCTGACCTCCTGCTCGAGGTCGCGCGCCGTGGCCGCGATGATCCGCACGTCGACCTTGCGCGACGAGCTGTCACCGACGCGGCGGATCTCGCCCTCCTGGAGGGCACGCAGCAGTTTGACCTGAAGCTGGGATGGCAGCTCACCGATCTCGTCCAGGAACAGCGTACCGTTGTCGGCCTCCTCGAACAGCCCGGCCCGGTCGACGTGGGCGCCGGTGAAAGCGCCTTTGACGTGTCCGAAAAGCTCGGACTCCAGCAAGTTCTCCGGGATGGCGCCACAGTTGATCGGCACGAAGGGCTGCGAGGCTCGCGGGCTCGCCCCGTGGATCAGGCGCGCGATGAGCTCCTTGCCCGTCCCGCTCTCGCCCGTGATCAGCACCGTCGAGGCGTGCTGGGCCACCTTGGTTCCGAGCTCGACGGCCTCCCTCATCCCGGCGCTCTTGGCGACGATCTCGGGGAAGCGCTGGTCGGCTTTGACGCGCTGGCGCAGGCGCGTGACCTCGCGCCGCAGCTTCTCGCGTTCCTCCGCCTTCCTGAGTGTGAGGACCACCTCTGCGGTGGTGAACGGCTTGGGCAAGTAGTCGTAGGCGCCCTTCTGCATCGCCTCGACCGCTAGTTCGTTGCTCCCATAGGCGGTGATGGTGATGACCAGCGCCTGCCCGTTCTTCTTGCGATACTGCTCAAGGAACTCCAGCCCATCGAGACGCGGCATGCGGATGTCGCAGAGGATGAGGTCGGGCTCCTCCTTCAAGGCACGTTCCAGCCCCTCCTTGCCGTCCGAGGCCGCGATGACGTCGTAGCCTTCGTCCTCCAGAATCATCGACAAGGTGCGGCGAACGCCGGCCTCGTCATCGATTACTAATACCTTCACCGATCTCTTCCTCGATCACCGTGGCGGCGAAGCCCTCCGCACCGGGCAGGTACAGCGAGAAGCAGGCCCCGCCACCCTCGGCGTTCTCGGCGCGAATCGTGCCCCCCATGCCCTCGATCAGGCGAGCCGAAACCGCCAGCCCCAGACCGGTTCCCTGTCCGGTCTCTTTCGTGCTGAAAAACGGGTCAAACACCCGGTCCATGATCTGTGCGGGTATGCCGGGCCCGCTGTCCCGGACCGCGATCCGCACCACCTGAGACCCTTTGGTCAAGGGCGGCGGCGTCAGGCCCTCACGGCGCATCTGCAAGCGGCGCAGGTGCGAGTAGTCGATCCCCGGCGGATCGTCGCGACGGCGCGCCGGCGGAACGGTCGTCTCGAACGGCACCGTCTCGGTCGTGACCTCGATGCGCCGCCCTTCCCTGCCGTCGACGGCTTGGGCAGCGTTGAGAAGCAGATTGACCATGATCTGCTCCAGCTGGTGCGGGTCGGCGTGGACCGCCGCGACTTCCTCGCTAAGGTTCAGCACCAGCTCGATCTCCTTGAAGTGCCCCTGCGACTCCACCAGTTCCAGGGCGCCGCTCACTACCTCGTTGACCGCGATGCGGCGCGGCGCCGGCTGGCGGGGCCGCGCGTAATCGATCAGCCCTTTCACAATGCGGTCGATGCGTCGTGCCTCGCGCCGCATGTCTTCCACCATGTCCTGCCCGATCATGGGGCGTCGCTCCGCCACCTCCAGGTAGCCCATGATGGCTCCGAGCGGGTTGCCGATCTCATGCGCGATGCCGGCAGCAAGTTGACCCGCCGAGACGAGCTTCTCGGCCCGCACCAACTCGTCGCGAGCCTCGGTCAGCGCCCGGTTCACTTCGTTCAACGACTGAATGTTGCTGCTCAGCCGCCGCTGCGTTCGGATCAGCCTGTCGGCAAGCTCGTTCACCGAGGCGGCCAGTCGTCGGAACTCGCCCGCGCCGTCGCCTTCAAGGCGGCGCGAGAAATCGTCGCGCGCGATGGCCTCGGCACCCAGCGCGATCGACGCCATCGGTTTGAGCACGGTCTGGCGCAACAGGTAGTCGCCAACCAGCACGAAGAACCCAGCGTCCAGCACCACGACCAAGGCCACGAAGAGGGCGATCCGGCCCGCTGAGCCGCCGACCGGCAGCCAGAGCAACACCGCCACCCCCGCCAGGCCTATGGCGGCAACCAGCAGGAGCGCCAGGGCAATGACCAGCTGACTACGCAGAGAGACTTGGGCCTTCACGGTGTTTCGGGCGCCGGGTTCATTCCATGAGCTTGCTGGGAAAATTCCGCTATCGGCATCGCCGAGGGGGCGGGGGTACGCCCAAAAGAATAGCGCGGAGGTGGCCCTCCGCGCTACCCTCTCAAGCTAACTGCATGTCAGACTGCACACACTAGTTGCACTGAACAACACCCTCAAGCGTCGCGGTCGAGGGGCTCTGACCCGTGCCGTAGTACAGCTCACAGGCCCTGCCCGCCGGGAGTCCGGTGTGCACCGCGCTCGCCGTCCAGCCAGTGCCGCCGGCGTTGCCGATCGTC
>CAYFXF010000035.1:0-17385 GCA_964347085.1 uncultured Gemmatimonadota bacterium
ACCCAGAAGGCGTAGGTCGCCCACCAGTTGTTCTTGTCGCCGTAGAAGATGATGGTGGTGTCGTCGTTGATCCCTTTGGCGCGCAAGAGCTTTTGCAGCCGCTCGCGGTCCACGTAGTCGCGCACCAGCGGATCGTTCAAATCGCCCACCCAGTCGATCTTCACCGCACCGGGGATGTGCCCGGTCTCGTAGAGTAGCAGGTCCTCGTTCGACTCCACGAGTCGCACCTTGGGGTCGTCCAGGTGCCGCGCGACCCAGTCGCTGGAGACGAGGATCTCAGGGTGGACGTAGCCGCGTTTCTCGATCGGGGTAATGGTCAGGGTCGTCATCACGACCTCCGGGGTTAGGGTTATCGCACGAGGAATAGGAACCGCGGCCCCCGTACGGGCGGCCGCGGCGCCGAACCAAGATTGATTCTGGGTCTCAACAGTACACCTCGGCCGCCCCGGTCGTCAAGCGCTTGGGACGCCGGCTGGAGCGGCTGAGCTCGGCCACCGTCCCATGGCGTCCGACCTCGCGCGGCCTTACGCTCAGGTCAGCCCAAGCGCGAAAAGCCGAAGGAGGTATCCCGATGGCGGGGCAGGAGACCCAGCTGCTGCGTAACTTCTGGTACCTGGCGCTGCCCGGTCGGCGGCTGAAGCCGGGTCGCTCGCTCGCCAAGACGCTGCTCGGCGAGCCGCTGCTCTTGCTGCGGACCTCGGCGGGCGCAGTTCATGCCATCCGAGACCTCTGCCCGCATCGCGGCATGCCTCTCAGCCGCGGTCGCTTTGACGGCGCCGAGGTCACCTGCCCCTACCACGGCTGGCGGTTCGCTGCCGACGGCCGCTGCACCGAGGTCCCCTCGATCCTGCCGGGCCAGGAGCACGACGCCTCGCGGATCCGGGTGCGGAGCTACCCGTGTCGTGAGGTGCAGGGCAACATCTGGGTGTTCGTCGGCGATGAGCGGAAGCAAGACGATGACCTGCTCGACGTTCCGCGCATGCCTGGTGTCGGCGAGCTGGGCCCGCTCGTCGACTGCTCGCTCGTCTACCCGCTCGATGCCGACCACGCCGCCTACACGCTGATGGACCCGGCGCATGCGGCGTTCGTTCACACCTGGTGGTGGTGGAAGAAAGGGCGGACCCAGCTGCGCGAGAAGCGGAAGGAGTTCGAGCCGGCGCCGCTCGGCTGGCGCCAGAAGCGGCACCCCGCGCCCAGCGCGAACCGGGTCTACCGGCTGTTCGGTAACAGCGTGAGCACCGAGATCTCGTACCGGCTGCCGGGCCTGCGCATCGAGCACGTCGAGGGCGAGCGGCACGTCGCGGTCAGCCTGCTCACGATCACGCCTCTGACGGATGATGAGACCGAGGTGCACCAGTGTCTCTACACGACGCTGGGTTGGCTCGGCACCTTGAAGCCCGTGCTCCGGCGCCTGATCCACAAATTCCTGGATCAGGACCGCGAGTTCGCCCTGCTGCACCGGGAGGGGCTGGCGCACGATCCTTCGCTGATGCTGTTCGGCGATGTCGATGCTCAGGCCAAGTGGTTCTTTCGCCTGAAGCGCGACTGGTTGCGTGCTGAGTCTGAGAACCGCGCCTTCGAGAACCCGATCCAGGCGCAGACGCTACGCTGGCGCAGTTGAGCTAGAAAGCGAGCGGGCCGGCCCTGAGAAGGACCGGCCCGCGCCAGCTTCCCCCGCCGGCGCTTTAGAATCAGAAGTTCACAAAAAGGTCGTTGTCCGCGGCGATCATCCGAAGCCGGGTGATCGGGGTCGCCGGGTTGTCGGACAGCTTGGCCACCCGCGTCTCCCCATTCGAAGTGATCGTGATCAATGGGGAGTGACCCGCCAGCAGCGCTTCGTGAGGTACCCGGATCAGATCGCCCTGGCCGATCAGCATGTAGCAGCCCGGACGGCCGATGTCGTTCCAGCCCATCTCCGGAAGGCGCTCAGTTCGACGCTCGGCAGTCGGGGTTTCGCCCTTCGTAACCATAGGTTGTCCTCCTTACGACTTCGCATTTATGCGTGCCGGCCGCCGGTGCTCTCTGCTCGATTGGCGACTCTCACCTCCTTGCAGCAGCGGGTGAGGCTGCTGCGGCCAATACTCGTTCTGAACAGGCCGGTGTCTGGGAAGCCGGAGAACGAAAAAAAGAGAAATTCGGGGCTACCGGCGAGCACCGCCGGCCGTACAATTCACGTTAAGCGGTGATCAAGTGTGGGCAATGTCAGCCTCGGCTGCTTCCTGCCGATGCCTGCGCATGGTGTGAGTCATTCCGCCCTTGACACTCAGTTCGCGGTCGGATAAGGTCTCGGATCCGTGTCCGGCGCACTCGCGAGGGCGCGAGTGCGCCAATCTCCTGCCTACCTGAAGCTCCACACCCGGAGTTTTTTGGAGCTCGGAAGACCCCGCCTCGGCGGTGCCGCCGAAGGCGTTCTAAGGTCGCAAAGATCGGTCACGCGTGAGCCCTCGGCGGCTCGCGCCGGCACGTTGCCCTAGCCGCAGGGGAGAGTGGAAGTTGGAGATTCGGTTGCCCGGCACCGGAACCTGTGACTGGTGTGGAGAGCGGACTTCAATGCCCGCCCGGCTTTGCCTCGTGGCGGACCCGGACCTGCAGGAGTGCCTCTGCGACCCCTGCGCCCACCGCGTCGAACAGCTTCGGGGCCGCGTAATGGTGGACCGGCTGGTGGCAGAGCTGGAGGACCCGGCACCCCCCGACGACGGCGCCGACTAAGTCAGCGCCCACTCGCTTCTCAGCCAGCGATCGAGCAGCCACTCCCAGCCTAGCGACAGCCGGATGGTGGCAGGCGTCGTGTCGAACAGGCGCGCGATCTGCCGAGTGAGGTGTGACGCGTCGCTGTAGCCGGCGTCCAGCGCCACGGTCAACAGCGAGCGGTTCACCTCGCGCTGTAGCCGGAGCGCCGCGTGAAGCGCCCGGGCGGCGGCCAGCCAGTGGCTCGGCGCGGCGAGTCCGCCCTGACTGAACCAGCTCCGCACCGTCCGCTCCGACTCGCCGATCCCGCGCAGCAAGCCGCCGATCTTGCCGTGCTCCGGCGCGTGGCGGACGATCTCATGAATGGAGGAGCGCAACCGCGGTGGAAGGGTCAGGCCGCGCACGGTCAACCATTCCGTGATGTCGCCCGCCAGGTCCGGCGGGTTGGTGAGCGTCGTGCGAAGCGCGGGCGCGATCGGCTCCCCCTCGACCAGCACGGCGCGGATATGCAGCGAGCCGGCTCGCGCCGCCAGGTGCACGATGTCGGGGACTTCACCGCGCGGCAGGCGCAGCACGACGGGCGCCGCGGGGTAGCGCGCCCGCAGCCTGGGGAGTATCGCCTGCAGGGTCTGCCAATCGGAGCCGGGCCGGGTGCTCGTCACCGCGAGCAGCGTGCCTGGCACGCGGGTCGCCCACTCGAGGTTCGACGGGTCGCGCACCCGCTCGAACTCCGAGTAAGGCGGGCCGATCCGGTCGAGGGGCAGCTCGGAGGGAGCGCTTCCGGCGCGAGCGGAGAGGTCAGCGAGCCCGGGTATCGCTAACCCGGGTCGGGTCTTTCCTGGGGTGGCCTTGAGCACGACAGCGTCCTGGGGGGGCAGGCAGGGCCAGACCTCCCCCCTCACTCACCAAAGGTAGGGGGGCGGATCGGTGCTGTCTATCGGAGCCCGCGTCTGGAAACTGTCCGCTGCAACCCGCGATCGTTAAATTGCTATTGTTATCCGTAAGGGAAGCTCGGCTCTTCCTCGACTCTTCATCCAGGAGTCGCCGGCGATCATGCTGCCCCTCGTCGCCCGGACGGCAATCCTCCTCCTCGTCCAGCAACAGCCTGCCGCGGAGCCGCGCGCCGTGGTACGCCAGGCGATGCTCGCGGTGCAAGGCGACAGCGCGGCCGCGGTCGCCGAACGCTGGACGGCCCGGCTGGCTCGCGACTCCGCCGACCCCGCCGCGCGCCTCGGCCTCGCGGCCCTCGCCCAGCTCACGTACCGCTACGGTGAGGCCGACTCGCTCTACGCAGAGCTGGCTATCCACGCGCGACCGGGGGCGGAGCGCTGGGCCCTGAGGGGAAAGATCACCCGGGCTCAGGGGTTCGTCGTTGTCGGTCGTCTCGTGCAGGCGGATAGTCTGCTCGCTGGGGCGGCCGAGGAGGCCCGCGCGCTGGGCGAGAGAGCAGCGGAGGCCGAGGCGCTGATCCAGCTGGCCCGTCTGCGCGTGCGGACCGCGGGGCCGGCCGCGAGCCAGCAGCTGCTGGCTCGGGCGGCGCCGCTGATCGCCGCGGACGATCTCGAGCTCACGGGCCAGCACCGCTGCGCGGAGGCGCATGTGCGCGGCTTTCAGGGCGACGCGGCGGCGATCGAGCTTGCCCAGGCCGGCCAGGCGCTCGCGAACCGTGCAGGGGACCTTCGGCTCGAGGCGGGCTGCCTAGCGACGGTCGGCGAGTTTCAGAGCTTCCGCGGCGAGGTGAGCCGGGCGCTGGCCACCTTCGCGGCGGCGATTGAGCTGTTGCAACGGGCTCGGGACCGCGGCGCCCTGGCTGCAGCGCACCACTGGCGCGGCTTCCTGCTACGAACTGTGGCCCGACTGGGTGAGGCACGGCAGGAGGCGGTGCGCGCGATCCGTGAGGGCGAGGCGTCGGGCAACCGGGTTGCGCAAGCCTGGTCGCTGCTTACTCTCGCCCAGATCTCCGCCGTGCTGGGCGACGGCGCATCGGGTTCGGACTACATTCGCCGCTCGATCCAACTTCATGAAGCGAACGGAGACGAGCTTGGTCTCGCGACCGCGCTCGTCGTGAAGGGCGACCTCGCGATGGAGCAAGGTCGATGGGCCGAGGCGGAGCGGGCGTACCGTCGCGGCGTGGCGTGGGCCGAGGCGTTTGGCGACCCGCATCGGCTAGCCTGGTCGTACAGCAAGGCGGCAAGCCTGGCCCGGAACAGAGGCGACTGGGAGAGAGCAGGTGAAGCGCTGGACTCCTCACGCTCCGTCGCGCTTCGTAATGGAATGTCCGGCTGGGTGCGCATACTGCGCTACGACTTCGGGGCGCTGTCGCTCGTGCGGGGTCGGCTGGCCGAGGCGGAATCGACCCTCGAGATCCACCTGAGCGACCTCAGTCCGAATGAGAACATCACGCGCTATATCACTCGCGCGCGGCTGGCCGAGCTCCATGCGCGCCGCGGAGCGATCGAGCGCGCGGAAACCGAGTTCTCGGCGGCGGCCGACGAGTTCGATCGCTGGCGTGCGACCTTGAGCGAGGCTGAACTCCGGGTCCTCGCCTTTCAGTACGCCGCCGACCAAGCCGATCCGGACCTCGGCGTCGCATCCATCATCTCGGCCCTGGCCGACGGTGGCCGGGCCGATTCGGCGTTCCGCTTTGCGGAACGGCGTCGAGCCCGCGAGCTGCTCGACCGGATCGTTCGCGCGCGAGCCATCCAGGTTCGAGACCTTGAAGACTACAGCGAGAGCGATGATGCGATCGGGCGCAGAGCGCCGCCGGCCCTCGCCGCACCCCTCACCCTCAAGCAAGTCGAAACCGCGATACCGGACGAGCGCACCGCGATCCTGGAGTACGTCACCGGCCGCGGCGGCGAACCGACAACCCTGTTCGTCATCGCACGCGGGCACACCGCGACCCACCGCCTGGCGCCGATCGACTCGCTCGCCCCCTTGGCGGATCGATTCGCGGCTCTGGTGAGATCGGGTTCGGTCCCCGCGGTCCTCGGGCGACGGCTGGGCCAGGCATTGCTTGGCCCGGCAATCGCCGACTTAGCCGACGGTGTGACTCACCTGCTCGTTGTCCCGGACGATGTGCTCCATCGCGTGCCGTTCGATGCGCTTCAAACCGCCGATGGCCGCTGGGCGGTTGAGCGCTTCGCGCTGAGCCAGGTGCCCTCGGCCAGCGTCGCCGTGCATCTGTGGGAGAAGCAGCGCAACGCCGACGAGGTTGCGCTGCTCGCCGTCGCCGATCCCGCGTTCGGCCAAAGTGGCACGGCTGGCGAGAGCCACGACACCGATCTACTTGAGCGCGCGTTCCAGGAAGCCGGTGGGCTGCCCCGGCTGGCCGCCTCGGCCCGCGAGGCGCGGAGTGTGGCGCGCTTCGCGCGGCGCGCCGTGCTTCGACTGCGCGAAGGCGCCAGCGAATCGTTCCTGAAGCGGGCGCAGCTCGATCGCTATCAGGTGCTCCACTTCGCTACGCATGCCCTAGCGGACGAGCGCGCGCTCACCCGGACCGCCTTGGCCCTGTCGCCGGGCGAGGGGGAGGATGGGTTCGTCACCGCCGCCGATCTGGCTGAGCTGCGGCTGGACGCCGACCTGGTGGTGCTCTCGGGCTGCAACACGGCGGGCGGTGTCGTGGTCGGGGGCGAGGGCATCGCGGGGCTCACGGCGCCGTTGCTCGAGGCCGGCGCGCGGGCGGTCGTGGCCTCGCGCTGGCCGATCGGCGACCGCACGACCGCTCGGCTGCTCGAGGAGTTTTATCGCCTCCAGGCGGAGGGCCTGAGCGTGGGAGACGCTCTGCGGTCGGTGAAGCTCAGGGCCTTGCAGCGGGGAGAACCGAGCGCCGTCTGGGCGACGTTCAGCGTGGTCGGCGACCCGTTCGTGCAGCTCTCGCTCCAGAAGCCGCGCGCGCGCCTTAACTGGGCCGTACTCGTGGGGCTGAGCCTGGTCGTGGCCTATCTGGTCTGGATGCGCAGGCGGCGCGGGCTCGCGCGCACCGGACCCGCCTCGCGCCGCTCTGCCGCCACCCACCAGCGGTAGCTCCCGGGCAGCAACCGAGGCGTCGAGCGAGAGACGGTCAGGGCCGTGTCGGGCGTGGTCGCGCTGAACGCGACGGCGCCGGTCGAATCCAACAACTCCACCCGATAGCGCGCCGCGCCCTCCACCGAACGCCAGATGAGCTGAACCGGGAGGTTCACCGCCGCGTCGTCGGCTGGGCTCACCAGGGTGAGTGCCGGGACGCCGCCGCGCATCACGTCCGGCGAGTCCCTCCACCAGGCCGCACGTGCGAGCAGCGCGGCGCTCGCGATCAACGCCACCGAAGCCGCAAGCGCGTAGATCCGGAGCGCACGCCGCGGGCGCCGCGCCGCCTGGTGCAGCGCCCGCAAGAGCTCGAATTCGCGCTGGCAGGCGGCGCAGGACATGATGTGATCCAGCGTCGCCAGCTGCTCAGCCTCCGGCAGAGCCCGCTCGACCAGCGCGGACATCTGTTCGGCTGAGATGCACGCGCCGCGGTCGCCCGTCTCGCTCCGAGCCAGCACCTGAGAGTACAGTTCGCGCAGGCGCGCGTCGCTCATCCCACAACCTCCGGCCCGATCCCGCGCTGGGACAGCGCACGCCGCAAGTCGTCCAGTCCGCGGTAGAGCAGGTTACGAGTCTTTGCCTCCGACCAGCCCAGCAGGTCGGCGATCTCCTGCCGGGAATAGCCGACCAGGTACATCCGAACGACGGGGCGGCGCGAGTCCGAAAGGTCGGCGATCGTCTGGGTCAGGGCCTCGAGCAACTCCGACCCCTCAAGTGCGCGATCGGGTGCTCTTTCTGCTGTCCGCGCCGGCTCCGCACTCAGCCTGGCCAGGTCCACGTGGTCCTCCTGGCGGCTGCGCCGGCGGCGGATCAGGTCGAGCGCCGCCGAGGCCGCCGTACGGTACACGTAAGACGCAGGCGAGCCCGCGATCTTCTCAGTGGTGGCTTGTGCGCGCCAGAGCCGGATGCGGACCTCCTGCATGAGCTCGTCCACATCGTCTTCCGAGAGGCCGCGATCATGCCCGACCGCGCGCACCATCCGGGCATAGCGGGTGAGCACCGATTCGAGCGCGCTCGAGGCGGAATCGGCCGGGGCATGCATAGCGGCAATCTAGGTCCCGCGGCGGACTGCGGCAAAAAAAGCCGAACTACTGGGCCTGCGCAGCGATGGCGCTCGAGGTCGGGGGCCGGGGCAGCCCCAGCGTCACCCCGTTGGGGGGTGAGAATCTTCAGCCGCTCACTACGTCATTCGTCGGGAGGGCTAGGCCAATCGCGGCACCGCCTCGATCGGTCGGGAAGCTACCCCAGCCAGGAGGCACCGATGAGCAGACCGAAAAGGGTGTGGATTCAGAGGGTCGCTGGGCTGGCCATCGTGCTGGCGCTGGTAGCCAGCTGCGACGACGACGGCGTCAACGGCCCTAATGGCAACGGCCCGCCACCCGCCGAGACACCGGTCGGCGAGCTGTCGCAGGCGCTTGTCGACGTGGTGGATCAATACTTCACGCCAAATGCCGCAACGTTCGGAAGTCTCGAATTCTTCACCCCGCTGATCGGAGGGC
Source organism: uncultured Gemmatimonadota bacterium (assembly GCA_964347085.1). GTDB lineage: Bacteria > Gemmatimonadota > Gemmatimonadetes > Palauibacterales > KS3-K002 > CAYFXF01. The sequence goes on from CAYFXF010000035.1 coordinate 8,256, forward strand.
TCTTCAACCTGTCGCCTTCCCTGGCTCCGGCTGCTGCGCTAAGCGCGGGACTCCTGCAGTCATGCGTGCCAACGGAACTGCTCGGGATAACCTTCGCCTACGACGTGCAACAGGCCACCTATGTGCCGACGAGCCGCGAGGGCGCTCCCGCCGATGGCTTTCGTGTCCTCCTCTACCAGGTGCAGTCCGGTGCGCCGGTGACGCCGTTGGACGAGATCGGCCATCTCGATGTCAGCTGCAGCGCGCTCCCCAACGTCGACATGACCATCAGCGCTGAAGTGGATGGCGTAGAGGTGCTGCGCCTCACACCGACCGGCACCTTCAACCTCCAGAATTTGAGCTACTCATTCACTATCCCGGGATTCGTCAGCGACCCGTCGGGTAGCGACCAGCTCGCTTTAACGGCCGGGCTCAATGGAGCTATCGGCTTCAGCCGGATCGAGGGGTTTGAGTTTACCGTCTTGACCGATGTCCTTGTGGGCTTCGGGCGTTTCGATAACGACTTGACGACCGACGGCTTCGAGCTCCGCGTTGTCGCAATAAAAGGCGTCAGCACGATCGAATTCGAGTTTGAGCTTGACGCTGCTGTGAGCGCCGGCGGGGATCTCTCGGTCGCCGAGTCCGTCAACCCGGCCGGGGGGCCAGCACCTGCAAGATTCTTCCCGATCGGACTGGTTAAAAGTCCGCCTGAGCCTGCTGACCTGGGTATCGGCATCGTCGCTTGCTTCTCCGGGCCCTACGAGGATCCGGTCGTGGACGACGCGAACGAGGGTGGCGGGTGTTCGTTCGGGGGCCTCGAATCTGTCTCCCTCGAAATGGGCGAACTACAGTTGCTCGAGGGGGGTTACCTGGCGCTGCTCGAGATCCAACAGGTGCTAGGTGGGTTTTGGGATCTTGGCTTGTCCGTCCTCGGCTCGGGCTCCGGCCTCTAGGGGTGTCCAGGCCGTTCCAGCCGGGGTGGACTGGCCGACCGAATTCTCTTCGACGCCAACACCGGCTGGGCCGTCGGCTCGGTAGGCCAAGGCAAGCCCACCCCCGAGGGCGTGATCATCCAGACCCAGGATGGCGCTCAACAGTGGGCCAAGGTCGAGACGCGGACAAGCCGCGGCGGGAAACTGGAAGGCCGGGTCGGCGACGATCCGGCCTTCCGATTCTCGGCTGCACGACGTGGCGGCTCCGGAACTTGACGGCCGCGCGCGTCGCCCCCAGATTCTCATATGCAGTATTACTGAATATGAGGAAGGGGGGAGGCGTGACGCTCGCCCGCATTTCGATCACCTTGCCGCCCGAGCTGGTAAAGGCCGCCGACCGGCGCGCCGCTGAACTCGATCGCTCCCGCAGCTGGGTGATCGCCGAGGCGCTTCGTCTGGGTCTCGGCGCCGTCGCTCCGGTCGCCAGGGTCCGCGAGACCGCCCAGGAGGCGGCGCGCCCCCCGTACGCCGCTGCCGGGTTGGGCAGCTATCGACGAGCCCAGTTGGAGGCCGACCTCGCGCTGACGCCGGAAGAGCGGGTTAGGGAAGCGGAGCTGACCCTTCGAGCCGCTGAGCTTCGCGGACGCGGCTGGCGCGGCGAGCGTCTTCTCATGTTCGACCGCTACGAGGATTATCTGGCGTGGCAGCGGTCGGCGGAGCTTACGCCGCCATGACTGCGCCGGAGACCCGCGTCGCCCGCGTCTGTGATGCTCTGAACCGGCACGGGGCGAGGTATGTCGTCTTCGGTGCCACGGCGTTGCAGCTTTGGGGGAGCGCCCGCGCCACGCGGGACATCGATATCCTGATCGAGCCCACGGTCCAGAATGCTCGCCGCGTCCTCGCCGCCCTGGCGGAACTCGGCCTCGGATTGGCAAAGGAGTGGCTAGCGGAAGAGCTGGCGCAGAAGCCGGTAACGGTGCTGGGCGACGCGCCGCGCGTCGATATTCTCACCGTGGCCTGGACGGTTCCCTACGCCGAGGCGTCCCTCTCCGCCACGCTCTTCAAAGTGGAAGGTGTAGAGATTCCCACGGCATCGATCGACCACCTGATTGCCTCGAAGCGCACGGGCCGCCTCCAGGACGCGGCGGATATCGAGACGTTGGAGGAGATCAAGCGACTCCAGCGCTAGACGGGTCCTCGCCCTTCCGCGTTCTCGCCTACCCCGATCGAGTGGCAGTCAAGGGCCTTGCCCAACCGAAAGCTCGCCGACTAGCATGGTCCTGGGGAACGTGCCTGCGAACCAGAACCCAGTCCCTAACGGGAGGTGCGAATGCATGGCGCGAGAAGACGCTGTCTGGCGCCGGCGTTGGTTGCCTTGCTCATCTCTTTCGGATGCGCGGCCGCTAGCGCCGGACCGGGCGAGCCCACCGTCGCCCAGGAGACCCTGACCGGGACCCTCCGCTCCGTCGATGTGCCAGGTGGTGGATGCGAGGTGATCACCGGCTACCACATGGCGCTCAAGCTCTATTACGTTCACATGGGTGAGGGCACTCGCATCTCGATGAGGGGCGAGTCGGTTGCGATGGCCGACCTCAAGCCGGGCCAGGTCGTGCGGATCCGCTATAGGACGAGCGGCGACCGGATGATCGCCGTGTCGCTCGAGGTTCTCCCGACCCAGGCGAAGGGAGGCGGCGATGAGTAGCCGACGAGTGCTCACCCTGAGCCTCGCCACCCTGGCCGGGATGGCGATTCTGTTGGGCTGCCCGCGGCCGCCGGAGCTGGGCGACCCGATCAAAGGGCTCAGCTCAGAGCAGCGGGACATGTTCACGCGGGGCCGGGCCGTCTTCGATAGTGTGTTCAGCGCCGAGACGGGTCTCGGCCCGCTGTTCAACGCGCCGAGTTGCGTAGCCTGCCACGCTGTACCGAGCGCGGGGGGCGCCGGCCCGATCAGCGAGATCCACGCGAGCCGAACCTTGCCCAACGGGTTCTGCGACCCGCTGGCTGATCAGGGGGGACCGGTGTATCAGCAGCAGGTCACCCAGGCGCTTCGCGATGCCCTGGGCATCAGCAAAGAGCCGATCCCGGAGGGGGCCGACACCGGGATTCGCACCACGCCGGACGTGTTCGGGTTCGGACTGTTGGACGCGGTGCCCGAGGCGACGCTCTTGGCGCTGGCCGATCCCGACGACGCGGACGGCGACGGCATCTCGGGACGTGTGAACACGTTCTTCGACGGTCGCGTGGCGCGCTTCGGCCGCAAGGCGCTGGTGCCGACGCTGGCCGAGTTCAACGAGGGCGCGTTCTTAATCGAGCAGGGCGTGACGACGCCCAACATCCCCGACGAGGGGACGGTGGGCGGCCAGCCGATCCCGCCCGGCGTCGACCCGCTGCCGGAGCCTGAGATCGGCGCGGAGAAGGTCAGGCTGGTCGACGCCTTCGTGCGTTTCCTGGCGCCGCCGGCGCGCGAGAGCCTGAATAGCGCGGCGCGGCGCGGCGAGCGGATCTTCGCCGAGATCGGCTGTGCAGCCTGCCATGTGCCGACCCTGCGCACTGGCGACAGCCCGGTGAGGGCGCTTGCCAATAAGGAGATACGAGCCTACACGGATCTCTTGCTGCACGACATGGGACCGGAGAACGCCGACGTCTGCCTGGGTGGTGTAGCCACGGCGTCCGAGTTCCGGACCGAACCGCTGATGGGGTTGCGGTTCATGACGCGGTTCCTGCACGACGGCAGCGTCTCGACCGTCGAAGGCGCGATTCTCGCGCATGGCGGCGAAGGCGCCGCGTCGCGCGATATGTTCCAGGCGCTCTCCGAGTCTGACAAGGAGGCTTTGCTCGCGTTTCTTCGCGCGCTCTGAGCTGGGCCTGCGGGCAGCTCAGCGGGCGCGTCGGCGGACGGTCGCCTCCATGTAGGCGCGGATTGCCGCCGTCACCTCGTCGCTCGCCCAGATGCGCGCCATCTCGGCGTCGCTCCACTTGGCGACCCGGGCGGCGCGCTCGAGGATGGGCCGCCGCAGCTGGTCCTTGGTGACGCGGAAGGTGTCGGCCGGGATCGCCGCCAGCCGCTCGGCCGTTTCGCAGGCGCGCTCGAGTAGCCGCTCGGGGGGCACGACCTCGTCGACCAGCCCGATCTCCGACGCCTCGCTGGGCGCGTAGAGGGCGCCCAGGTAAACGAGCCGGCTCAGGTACCTGGCCGGCACCACCGAGCGGACGATCTCGTAGGCCACGGCGGGGAAGGGCACACCGACCCGCAGCTCCGGCACCCCGATCTTGCCGGGTCCGTCGGCCATGATCCGGTAGTCGCAGGCGCAGGCGATCACGCAGCCGCCGGCGATCGCGTGGCCGTTGAGCGCCGCGACCACGGGCCGTGGTAGGGAAAAAAGTCGCGACAGCGTGTCGGAGAGCTGCGGCACGAACGCCTCGATGTAGTGTGCGCCGCCGTCGAGCACGCGCCAGAGATCGACGCCGGCGGAGAAGCTCTTGCCGCTGCCGCTGATCACCAGGGCCCGCGCGGCCGATCGCTCGAGCGCCTCCAGCTGTGCCGACAGCCCTGCGAGCAGCGCGTCATCGAGCGCGTTCACTTTGCCGTGCGCCAGCGTCAGCACGGCCACCGATCCGCGGTTCTCTAATTCGATCATCAGCGTTCCAGTCGGGTGCGAAGGTCATCTACCGCGCCGGCGCGACCCAGGCAAGCAGCCGGGGTCGGAACCTCGGGCCGTTCCCCGGGTTAACTATCGGGTGAGCCCCCAGCCGTTCCCGCGCAGTCCTGTCGATCAACCTCCAGCCCCAGACCTACCGCCTTCGATCGGCGATCGAAAGGGAGGACTCGAGATTACGATCTCGCAGCCGTCGCCCCGCTGGCTTGCCGTTGTGTTGGCCATCGCCCTGTGGTGCGCGGTTCAGCCGCGCGCCGCGCACGGACAGGGCGCGCTCGACGTCCAGGTCGGCCGCTGGATGGTCTCCGGTCCCGACGCGGCCCTCTACTCGGCGGGCGTGTGGGACCGGCTTTGGGGACCGCTGGGCTATGGCGTCCGTGGTCACGCGGTCGTCGACCCCGGCGGCTCGGCGGGCTCGCTCTACGGGCTCGGCTCTGAGCTGAGCCTGCTTCGCGGCGCGCGGGCGCTGGTGCCCTACGGGGTGGGTGGCCTCAGCCTCACGCTTCGGCCGACGAGCTCGCCGGAGGCCGTCCTGCTCTGGAACGCGGGGCTCGGGCTCGAGGCCGCGCCGCTCGGCTGGCTCGGGCTGGCGGTCGAGGCGCGCTACCTCGCCGAGGACGGCGGCTTTCGCGGCTTCTGGGACCTCGACTCGGAGGATCGCCGCGGCTGGGTCGCGAGCGCGCGCGTCTCGCTGCGCTGGGGCGCTGGCGCGGGTCGGCGCGTTCCGCCTACACCGACCACCCCGCCGCCGCGCGCCGCGGTGCCGCGCAGAGAGGCCAGCTACGGGCTGGCGGGCCGGATCGTCGAGACCGCGCTCGAGGCGATGGGCGAGCCGTACCGCTGGGGCGGGACGGGTGAGGTGGGCGGCGACGACGGGTTCGACTGCTCGGGGCTCGTCTGGTACGCCTACACCTCCCACGGCGTGCGCATCCCACGCGTGAGCCGCGAGCAGGCCCGTGTGGGGCGCTCGATCGAGCCGGACCTCGCGGCGCTTGAGCCGGGCGACATCCTCCTCTTCGCGAACGGCGGCGCCGCGGTCACCCATGTAGGTCTCTACGTCGGTGAGGCCGCCTTCATCCACGCGACGACCTCGGGCGGCGTGCGGGTCGGCGCGCTCGACGGCACGGGCGACGACCACGACGACTGGTGGCGCGCGCGCTGGGTCGGCGCGCGGCGCGTGCTACAGTAAGCCAGGCTGTAGAACTCCACCCCCCAAGTCTCCCGCGTTGGGCCCTCTTGCTCGCTGGACAGCGTGTCCTGGGTCACGCATGTTGAGTCCGGTACAAATCGAAATCATAACACAGCTGGGTAACTCATCTCTGCGTGAAGAGCGCATTTTCGCTGTCTAGGCTAACTGCTACCTGGCGCGCGGTCGACATCTTCTGTGCCGTCTACCTGCTCGCCATGTGCGTGATCATCCTGCTCTTCCCGGCCCGGGTCGCGGGGCGCGGCAGCCTGTTGCTCGGCAACCTGCTGGCGATCGGGGTGCTGGCGGCGGGCCGCTGGCTGGTCGAGGTGCCACGCCAGGGCTTCTGGCGCTTCATCCTCGCCGCGTTCCCGATGCTCATCTTCATCTGGATGTACAAGGAGCTGGCGAGCCTGATGCACGTTTTTCACGCGGGCTGGTTCGACGCGCCGATCATCGAGCTGGAGTATTGGGTCTTCGGGGTCGATCTCAACCTGTGGAGCGAGCGGTTCATCTCGGACTGGATGACGGAGTGGATGCTGTTCGGATACCTGGTCTACATCCCGCTCGTGCCGATCGTCGGCGCGGCACTCTACTTCCGGGTGGGCCCCAGGGTGCTCGACCGCTACCTGCTCGCCCTCGCGCTCGCCTACGGCCTGTCGTTCGTGGTCACCATGCTCTTACCGGTCGAAGGCCCGCAGTACGTGTTCGCGGAGAGCTACACGCGGGATCTCGGCGGCTCCTTCTTCCGCTGGCTGGCGAAGCTGCTGGCGGCGCACGCCCAGAACCCGACCGGCGCGTTTCCCAGCCCGCACGCCGCCGCCGGCACGGTTATGCTGCTCTTCCTCGGCCGCTACCACCGGCCGGCGTTCTTCGTCGTCCTGCCGCTGATCGTCAGCTTCTACCTGGCGACCGTCTACGGCCGTTACCACTACATCACGGACACGGTGGCCGGGATCGTCCTGGCCACCTCACTCGTGAGCCTGGCGCCGCGGCTCTACCGGTACGGGGTGCGTGTCGCCGCGGCGGTCAGACGGCCGGAGGTGTCGCTCGAGCCATGAGCGAGCTCACCGCGATCACCGGTGCCACGGGTTTCATTGGTGGCTACCTCGTCCGACAGCTACTGGCGCAGGGCGCACGGCTGCGCGTGCTGGCACGTCGGCCCGAGCGGTTGAGCCCCGAGTTGCGCGAGCGGGTCGAGGTCGTGCCCGGTGACGTGCGCGACCGAAGGGCGCTTGCCGCGCTGACCGAGGGCGCGCATACCGTACTCCACCTGGCGGCCTGCGTGCGCGCCTGGTCGCGCGACCCGGCGGAGTTCCGGCAGGTGAACGTTGAGGCCGTGGAGGCGCTGCTGGAGGCGGCCCGGCGCGCGGGCGTGGGACGGATCGTGCACGTCTCGACGGTGCTGGCAGGGCCGCCGTATCGGGCCGCACCGCTCGATGGGGCCTACCGGCGGCTCACGCCGTACGAAGCGACGAAGCGAGAGGGGGAGGAACGGGTCGAGGCATACGCCGCGGCGGGAGATGAGGCGGTGATCGTTCAGCCGACCCGCGTGTACGGGCCGGGTCCGCTCGACGACGCCAACGCCGCGACTCGGGTCGTCGCGCTCTACCTGGCGGGCCGCTTTCGCTTGCGCTTGCGCGACGGCGATGTGCTCGCCAACTACGTCCACGCGGCCGACGTGGCGATGGGCATCCGGCTGGCCGCGCGTCGTGGGCGGTCGGGCGCTCGCTACGTCCTGGGCGGCGACGAGAACCTGTCGTTGCGCGCCTTTCTCGCCCTGGTGGATGAGCTGACCGGCGGCCATCGCCGTGTGCTCACGCTGCCGCCGGCGCTCGGGCTGACGGTGGCGCGCGCGGCGGAGGTCTGGGGGCGCCTGGGCGGCACGCCGCCGCTCACCGCCGGGTGGGTGCGCGTGTTGCTGGAGGACCGCCGCGCCGACATCGCTGTGACCCGCCGCGACCTGGGCTACCGGCCGCGTCCCTTGCGCGAGGGCTTGCAAGAGACAGTCGCATGGTTAGCCGCTGAGCGGGAGGGATCGCAGCGATGAGCGAGCCGGGCGAGCGGCCGACCGGGCTCGCGTCCGCAGCCCTCATCCTAGTCGCCCTGGTCGCGCTCTTCGTGTTCTATTACCTGACCCGAGCCGACGCGATCGGCTCGTACCTGCCGGCGCGGGGCTGGAACGTGGTCACCGCGCGGCCGCTGCCGCCAGCGCTCCACTACATCGCCGCCGCTCTCCTGCTCGGCGTTTTCCCCCTGTTCGCCGGCTGGCGGCTGACGGGCCTCGGGCTCAGCCGCCTGGGACTGGGGCTCGGTCGCTGGCGCGTGGGGCTCACCTGGCTGGTCTTGGGGATCCCGCTGGCGATCGTCGCTGGCAAGATCAGTTCGCTCGCGCCGGAGATGCGCGCGGTCTATCCGCTCGACCCCACGATGACCGCGGCCTTGCCCCGCTTCCTGCCCTACGCGCTGCTCCAGTTTCTCTATATAGGCGCCTGGGAGGTGCTCTTCCGAGGGGTGCTCCTCTTCGGCCTCGAGGAGCGGCTGGGTGGCGCCACGTCGAACGCGCTGCAGACGGCCCTATCGGTCACGGCGCACTTCGGTCGTCCGCTTATGGAGACGCTGGCGGCGGGCCCGGCCGGGCTCCTGTTTGGCTGGATAACGTTGCGCGTCCGCTCGTTGTGGTACGTTGCGCTCATTCACTGGGTCGTCGGCGTGAGCATGGACTGGTTCATCCTCTTGAGCTGACAGCGCCAACTCGCGCGCAGATTTCGGCGTGGCTATGATGACGCGAGCGGAGTACGCGGCCATGTCGAGGGGTGAGTGCCAGATTTGTCACGGCGACACGCCGCGGGCGGCGAAGGCGCTGGGCGTCTGCGTCGACTGCGTGCGCACCCGCTTCGCCGACGCGCGATCGCACATCGAGCAAGCCCACGCCGAGTCCCGGGCCGCGTTCGGCCTGCCGACCCGGCCGCCGCGCACGGAAGGCGGCGTGCGCTGTAACCTCTGCGTCAACGAGTGCGTGATCGGGGAGGGGGAGCGCGGCTTCTGCGGGCTGCGCACCGTGCGCGGCGGAAAGCTCGTGCACCTGGCCGGCACGCCGGCGCGAGGGCTCCTCGGGTGGTACCGCGACCCTCTCCCCACCAACTGTGTCGCCGACTGGGTCTGCGAGGGCAGCCGGCACCCCGGCTGTCACAACCTGGCCGTCTTCTACAACAGCTGTACCTCGAACTGTCTCTTCTGCCAGAACTGGCACTTCCGAAGCGTCTCGCCCACGAGAGGTGAGGCGGTGAGCGCAGAGGCGCTGGCCGAGGTGGCGAACGACCGCACCTTCTGCGTCTGCTATTTCGGCGGCGATCCCGCCTCGCAGATGCCGCACG
>CAYFXF010000036.1:0-4156 GCA_964347085.1 uncultured Gemmatimonadota bacterium
CTCGACCCCCTGTCGTTTCTCCAGCTCTCGTGCGGCCTTGGTGGTCCGCACGCCCTCGGCGACCATCTTCATGCCGGCGAGTATCTCCTGAAGCGACTCGCCCCGACCCAGGCGCATGCCTACCGTGCGGTTACGGCTGAGCTCCGAGGTGCAGGTGAGGACCAGATCGCCGAGCCCAGCCAGCCCGGCGAAGGTCGAGGCTTGCGCGCCCATGGCGATCCCCAGCCGCATGATCTCGGCCAGGCCGCGGGTGACGAGGGCGGCGCGACTGTTGTTCTGGTAGCCGAGGCCCGCCGCGATGCCCGCGGCGAGCGCCATCACGTTCTTGAGCGAGCCGGCGAGCTCCACACCAAGGACGTCCTCGTTGGTGTAAACCCGAAAGCGATCGCTGCTCAGAAAGTTCTGGATGTAGCGCCCGGCCTCGGTGTCTGAGCACGCCACGACCGCCGCTGTGGGCTCTCCCTCCCCGACCTCGCGGGCGAAGGTCGGGCCCGAAAGCACCGCAGGCGGCCCGTGCCGGGGCAGTAGAGCGGCCAGGATCTCACTCGGCCGGCTCAGCGAGTCGACCTCGATGCCCTTGGTCGCGGAGAGCACGTGTGCGCTTTCAGGGATGTGTGGCGCCGCCGCGGTCACGACGTCTCGGAAGGCGTGCGATGGGACGACGGTGATGACCACGTCGGCGCCCTCCAACGCGTCCCTGTGTTCGAGAAAGACGTCGACGGAGGCTGGGAGGATGACGCCCGGAAGATAGTCACGGTTCATCCGCTCCGAGCGGATCTGTTCCGCCACCGCGGCCTCGTAGCTCCAGATGCGGACCGCGTGGCCTTTGTCCCTTAACACCTTGGCCAAGGCCGTGCCCCAGCTCCCCGCCCCGATCACCGCCGCTCGTGCCATCCTTACTTCCCACTCGAGGGTTCGCGCTCAGCGGGCCCGCCCCCGGTCGCGCCGCTCCCGCGCGCGACCCGCAGCTCGCGCCCGGCGAGCAGCCTAGCGATGTTCGCGCGATGGGTCCACCAGACCAGCGCCGCCAAAGGGAGGCTGGTCCAAAAGACGAAGTCGAAGCCGTGACCTGTGGCCAGGACCATCAACGGCAGCAGAATCGCCGCGCTGAGCGAAGCCAGCGACGCGATGCGCGCGGCGAACATGACGAGCAGCCAGCCGACGAGCGTCAGGCCGACGGCGGCCGGAGCCAAAGCCAGGAAGACTCCCGCCCCGGTGGCCACCCCCTTGCCGCCGCGGAAGCGTACCCAGATCGAGAAGATGTGCCCGACGATCGCCGCCAGACCGTAGGCCAGCGCTAGCTGCGGGTCGGCGCTGCCATCGAAGCGTGGGAAGACCCAAGCCGGTACGAACCCCTTACCCACGTCGACCAACGTGCAGAGCAGCGCGGGAGCCAGTCCTGCAGCGCGATACAAGTTCGTCGCACCTAGATTGCCGCTCCCCCAGCTGCGCAAATCGATACCCTTCAACTGGCGAGCGAGTAGAAAGCTGGTCGGGGTCGAGCCCAACAGGTAAGCGACGAGGATCAAGCCCAGGGCGATCAAGTCTGCCCCTTTCGACGAGCACGCAGCCGCAGGCGGATCGGGCTTCCTTGGAAGCCCCAAGACTCGCGGAAGCCGTTGATCAGATAGCGGACATAGCTGTCGGGCACGCCTCTCGGGTAGTTTGTCCAGAGCACGAAGGTTGGGGGCGCCGCCCGCACCTGCGTCGCGTAATAGAACTTGACGGCCCGGCCGCGGTGCTGAGGTGGCTGTACGGCGGCGGTCAAAGCCGCCACCCGGGCATTGAGCTCTGCTGTAGCGATTCGCTTCGCGCGCTCCTCCCCAACCTGCCAGGCGACGTCCAGAGCGCGCAGCACCCGCTGCCCGCTAAGCGCCGAGATGAACAGGATCGGCACGGCGCGAAGCATTGGCGCCCGCTCGCGCAGAGCCTTCTCGAAGCGCGAGGCCGTGTGGGTGTCCTTCTCCACCAGATCCCACTTGTTTACAGCCAGCACGAGACCGCAGCCGCGGTCCCAGGCAAGCGAGGCGATGCGGAAATCCTGGTTGCTCACGCCGAGATCGGCATCGGCGATGAGCAGGCAGACGTCAGCCCGGTCGATAGCGCGCAGGGTGCGAAGCGTCGCGTAGTACTCCAGCCCCTCCTCCACGCGGCTCCTGCGGCGTAGGCCCGCCGTATCGACGAACACGATGCGCCGCCCATCCCGCTCAAATGGCGTGTCGATCGCGTCGCGGGTTGTGCCGGCCTCCTCAGAGACCACCAGCCGCTCGGAACCGAGCAGCTTGTTGATGAAGCTCGACTTTCCGACATTAGGCCGACCGATGACCGCGAGGCGCAACCCTGGCGGCTCGGCTTCCGCCGCGCGCGCCGCCGGCAACGCCGAGATGATACGATCCAGCAGGTCGCCGCTTCCGCGCCCGCTCGCCGCCGATAGGGGAAGCGGCTCGCCCAGCCCCAACGCGTAAAACTCCAGATGCTCGCTCGTCTCGGGAAGTGTGTCCAACTTGTTGACGACGAGCACCGCCTTCGCCTGCCGCCGCCTCAGCAACTCGGCGATATGCTGGTCGAGTGGGTGAAGGCCCTCACGCCCATCGACCATGAGCACGAGGAGATCCGCCATGTCGACCGCCGCCAGCGCCTGCCGTCGCACCGCCGCCTCCAACTCGCCTGCGGCCTGCTCGACGATCCCGCCGGTGTCTACAACGTAGAAGCGCCGACCCGCCCACTCGGCCTCGGCGAAGTGTACGTCGCGCGTGACGCCGGGCTGGCTGTCCACGATGGCAAGCCTGCCGCCAACGATGCGATTGAAGAAGGTCGACTTGCCGACGTTGGGGCGGCCGATGATCGCGACGGTGGGAGCCGTCCCGGCTGGGCCGCCTGCCCGCGTCTCGGCCTCGCGGGCGTCGGTCGGCAGGGTCTCGGAGGTCGGTGGGTGCATTCGGGCTTCAGTCACACGTTAAGGTAGAAAACGTTAAGCACCAATCTACGTGCAACTTACGCCTTGTCAACTTGAGCGTTGCTCTAAGTGGCGAGACGCGCGGTTTGGGCCAAGGTCTCGCCGCCGCCGCCGCGCTCAGCCGCCCGCGCCCGGGTCGGCGCGCCGATAGGTGAAGCCCGAGATCGCGTGGGACGATTCGGTGCTGACGCTGAATTCTGCCCGTGCCTCCTTCTCGGGCGTGCGCAAGCTGAGCATCTCGCTGGCCACGATAGCGCCTTCAGAATCGTAGAAATCGAACTGCAGGGTCAGTTCCGTGCCGGGCTCGGACTTCAGGTTGTGCAGGTAGCCTGTGACGGTGTAGGCGCCCTCCTCAGGCTGAGGGACGAGCTCGAGAAGCTCGGCGTCGAGCGCCTCGCGCTGCTGCAGCACCACCAGCGCACTGTCGTTCAGCTCAAGCTCGCGGTAGGCGTTGGCCAATAGGGCGAGGTTGTCGAGGTTAAGCGGGTAGCGCTCGACCAACAGCTTGGCGACCGCGGCCAGCTTTTCCCACTCCTGGGCGCCGAAATGCGCGCGCGCCAGCTGCTCGAGCGAAGTGACGCGATACGGTTCCAGATCGAGCGCTTTCTCGTAGGCGATCACTGCATCTTCGTCGAACCCGATCTGGGTGAGACCGAGACCGACGTTGTGGTACTCGTTTGCCTTGAGATCCTCACGCGCGAGCAGCTCGGCGTAGAAGGCGTTCGCCACCGCGACCATGGAGTCGGCCTTCGCCAGTAGGGCCTCCTTTTCCGGGCCGTCCTCCAGCTGCTCGGCTGCCTCACGCGTTTGCGTGGCGGCCCGAACGTTGACGACGGCCGCGTTGGACTGGGCGGCGACGTTGTCGGGCTCCAGCTCCAGGAAGGCGGCGAAGGCTTGCGCCGCTTCCTCGAACCGCTCCTCGAAGGCGAGTATCTGCGCCATGTTGAACGTCGCCGCGCGGCCATACTCCAGCCGCTGCGCATCGCTCACACGCCCCGACTCCTCCGCCAGGGTGCTGAGCGCCAGATCATACGCTTCAATCGCTTTGTCCTGCGCCGCGCGCCGCGCCTCGTCGCTCTCGGCCGACAGAGCCAAGTTGGCGTAGATGTTCCCAACCTGCAGCATCGGTTGCGGCAGCTTCTTGTGGATGCTCCATGCCCGGTCGTACGCCGCGAGCGCCTTCTCGGTGTCGCCGGCGTT
>CAYFXF010000036.1:4289-17214 GCA_964347085.1 uncultured Gemmatimonadota bacterium
ACACGACCACATCTGCTCGGCCTTGCTAAACGCGGCGTCGGCATTCACGTAATCGTTGAGACCGACATGGACCCGGCCTGCCAACTCGTAGTTCCTCGGGTTCTCAGCCTGCTTCTCGAACCCCTCCCGCAGCACGTCGAGCGCCTGGTTGTACAGCTTGCGCTTCTCCTGGGGGTTGGCGTTCGCACGTGCCCGCTGGAGGTACAGCTCGCCACTGTTGACGTATCTCCCACCCTTCGGCTTCATCCCTTGGCATTTCTGCGCCGGGGCACTGGCTGGGATCGCTAGGAGCAGGGCTGAGCCTGCTGCGAGAAGTATCGGACGCCGTTGCTTCATCAGATTCCTCCCTCCACTACGGGGTCGAGCCGCTCACTAGAGTGCGGGGGCCCAGCTAACTTCCGAACTCGCGCGCGATCTGCAGTTCGATCTCGCGGCGCGCCACGAAGGGCGGCACACCCACAGCGCGAGCGGCCTCGATTACATCATCGTACTCCGCTTTGTGGCGAACGTTTCCCGAAGGAGACGTGCTGATTTTGACGCGAATCGGCTGTCCGCGCCATTCTACGGTCCGTGTCGAGCGAGGCAAGACCTCGCGATCCACGGCCCAGAAGCGCAAGCCGAGCGTCGTGCTGCCCTCGAAGAGGGCCCGGCTCACCTCCAAACGCCGCGCCTCTGGCGCCAACGCCTCCAGACGGAGCCCCGTCCGCCCCTTCTTCATCTGCAGCGGGTGAGTCCAGACGTCCACGGCTCCGGCCCCGCGCAGCGCCTCGAAGAGCGGCGGCAGGTATTCGGGCGACATGTCGTCCAGGTCCGCCTGCAAAAGGCAGAGTGACCCGGCGGGCTGCGGCTCGGCGAGGATCAGCCGCAGACAGTTGGGACGGTCGTGCGGGTCACGCTGCCCGGCGCCGAAGCCCGAGCGGAGCGGCACGTAGGCGTCCGCGCCGCGTCCCTCGGTGAGGGCGGCGAGCAGGGCCGCGCCGGTCGGCGTGGTGAGCTCGTCCTCGAAGCCGCTCTCACGCACGGGGATGCCCTCCAGCAAGCTCAGCGTAGCGGGCGCGGGAAGCGCGAGCTTTCCGTGTTGGGTCTCGATCCACCCCCGCCCCACCGCCACCGGGCGGGTCCGGCAGTCGCTGACCCCGAGCGCGGCGACCCCGGCGCAGGCGCCGAGCACATCGACGACGGCGTCGACCGCACCCACCTCGTGGAAGTGGATCTCCTCCGGCGGCTGGCCGTGCAGTGACCCCTCGACCTCGGCTAGGCGACGGAAGACAGCCTCCGCCTTGCGTTTCGCTGCTGGATCGATCGAAGCCGCCTCCGCCAGTTCGAGCAAATCGTTCAACCGCCGCGACGCCGGCTCCTCTTCCGACCGCACCGTCACCGCCTGCCCGCTAAGCCCGCCGCGCATCACCCGGGTCACGCTGACCGTCGCGCGGACCGGCAGGTCGTGGACAAGCGACTCGAGCCAGTCGGAGCCGAGCCCCAAGTCGATGAGGGCGCCAAGGATCATATCACCGCTGATCCCGGCGAACGGGTCGAAGATGAGGCAGCGCGGTCGATCGTCCATCTCAACCCCCTGGGGTGCCGTGCGGCACGAAGCGGACGGTCCAGGTCCAGCGCAGCGCGAGCGCCTTCTTGGCGCCTCCCCCGATCGGCTCACCGGCGAAGGCAGGCTCGCTGACCCAGAGCGGGAAGGAGACGGTGAGCGAGAGTCGATCGTAGCCCGCCGTGAGCGCGAGGCCTGCGTCCGCCCAGAGCTCGGGCGCGCCGAGGCTGCGAGCGCGGAACTGGCCCAGCTCCTTCCCCTCGCCGACCGGGAGCTGGCGCCAGTCGAACAGCAGCGGACCGTTCTCCCTCAGCGACTCCGGGCCGAGGCGGTCCGGGAGGCCCGGTGTCCAAGCCGCCTCGAGGAAGGCCGAGGCTCGGCCGCGCAGCCCCCAGCGCGTCGCAGCGGCCCGGCCAAACTCCGCCGCCGCGCCGACGTAGCGCTTGATCAGCGGCTGAGTCTCCTGATAGGCGCGAAGGTGTCCACCCCCAGGCACGAAGTAAGGGATGTCTTCCAGCAAAGCCTCACGCGCCTCCAGGTACGGGTTCAACCAGCGGTTGATCGGGTCGGTGCCCGCGAGGAAGAAACGCCGCTGCTGCGGCGCCGCCCCGGAACTCCAGCCGCCCGCGACGCGGATCGTCCCCTCGGAGTTGCCGGAGGATCCCGCGGTCCGCGCCTCCAGCTCGGCGCGCAGGTACTCGTGGTCGGCTCCCGCCAGCCCGAGCCCCACCAACAGGCTGCCGCTGACCCGCGGCGCGCGGCCGCGTCCCCTTCCCCACGCGCCCTCGGCGAGGAACGCCTGGTCGCGCCCCTCGCTCCAGGCGTAGGGTCGCTCCACTTCGGCGCAGGGGACCGCCGGCGCGTCGGCCGGACAATCGAAGAACGGCAGCGTGGGCAGGTAGCGCTCGTCGTAGATCCAGACGGCGGAGACGCCAACTGACACGCGGAGCTCCCGGGTGGCAGCTCGCTCAGGCACGCCGAGCAGCGGATAGAGAGCGGCCACGCCGTGTCGGCCGTGCAGCCGGCGGAAGGCGAGCAGGCCGCCCTGCAGCTCGGCCGCGGCCTCGAGCGCCGCCGGAGCACCGGCCTCGGGATCGGTGCCGACCGCGAGCCCGAGCCAGAGGTAGCCCGGTCCGATCCGCTGCCGGGTCGCTGCCCCGATGACGCAACAGCCGCTCCGGGCGCCGTCGACCTCGTTGGTCCAGAGCGACGGCACGATGTCGATGCCGAGCTCGCGGTCGACCGGCCACCAGTAGGGCAACGCCGGAAGCGCCGCCTTTGCCGTGATACCCCACTGGCCGCTGGCCGAACCGGGCAGGACCAGTGAGAGGAAAACGGCGGCGCGAGCGGCGGCGCGGAGCATCCGATTATCTGAGGTACTTGAGCCAGGCGCCCGTGTTGAAACAGACGACGCGGTCCGTGGGCCCCACGTGACCGTCGGCGCGCAGTCGCTTCAGCGCCGCGAGCGTGGCCCCGCCCTCCGGGCAGGCCGCGACGCCCTCGCGCAAGAGCGTATGGGTGCCCCGAATCAGCTCGCTGTCGGTCACCGCTACCGCTGCCCCTCTACTCTGTTTGACAGCCCGGAGGATCAGGAAGTCACCCAGCGCCGCCGGCACACGGAGGCCCGAGGCGATCGTCTCGGGGTCGCGCCATGGCTCGGCGGTCTCCGCGCCGGCGTTCCAGGCGCGCACGATCGGCGCGCAGCCAGCCGCTTGCACGACGTACATGCGCGGTCGCTGGCCGGTCGCGATCCAGCCCAGCGCTTCCAGCTCCGCGAACGCCTTCCACATGCCAATCAGCCCGGTGCCGCCCCCGGTCGGATAGATGATGGCGTCTGGCAGGCTCCAGCCGAGCTGCTCGGCGATCTCGTACCCCATCGTCTTCTTGCCTTCGATGCGGTACGGCTCACGTAGCGTCGAGACGTCGCAGTACCCACTGCGCTCGGCGAAGGCGCGTGCTCGCACGCCGCAATCGTCGATGAACCCGTCTACGGTTACGACCTCGGCGCCCAGCGCGCCGCACTCGGCCAGGTTGGCCGGCGGCGTGTCCTTGGGCATGTAGACGCGGACGGGGAGGCCCGCGCGCGCGGCATAGGCCGACAGAGCGCCGGCGGCGTTGCCGGCCGACGGCGCGACGAATCCGGGGGCGCCGCCCGCGGCGGCACGTGTGACGACTGCCGACATGCCACGCGCCTTGAACGAGCCTGTCGGGTTCACCCCCTCCTCTTTGATCCAGAGCTCTCGCAGCCCCAGCTCACGGGCGAGCCGCGTTAAGAGTAGCAGCGGCGTACCGCCTTCACCCAGGCTGATCGGGTCTTCGTCGGCGGCCAGCGGCAGCAGCTCGCGGTAGCGCCACATCGTCCAGAGCCGCCCTTCCAGGTCGCGGTGCTCGATCGCGTTGGCGATTCGCTGGAGCGGATAGCAGGCGAGCAGGGGCGCGCCGCACGCTACGCAAACCCCGGGGGTCCCTTCCGGGATCGCGCCCTGCTCACAGCGGGAGCAGACCAGCGTGAAGGGCAGCTCCGTCACGACTCACTCTCGCAACGTCGACGCGCCTGGTCCAGAACGCGGGTTGCCGTTGACTTGCCCTGCACCTCAAGGATGTCGACGAGCTCCGGTCCCTGGGTATCGCCCGTCAGCGCCGCCCGGAGCGGCATGAAGAGGTCGCGCCCCTTGATGCCAACTTCCCGGCCGGCCGCGCGCACGGCGTCGAGCGCCGCGGCTCCGCCCCACTCCTCCACGCCGCGCCAGCCCGCCAGGACGGATGCGAGAAGCCGCGCGGTGGCGACGCCCTTCAGCAGCGCGAGCGCCTCGGGCGTCCACTCCATCGGGTCGGGCGGGTAGAACTGCGTGAGAAAGCGAGCGGCGCCGGTGAAGCTGAAGATCCGTTCCTGTACGGCCCTGGCGATCGTCAGCCGTTCGCCAACCCGGTCCGGGAAGTCCTGCGCGCCCAGCTGATCCGCCAGGCGGGCCGCCAGCGACTCCGGAGTCATGCGCCGGATGTGCTCACCGGAGAGCCACTCGAGCTTGTCGGGATCGAGTCGCACGTCGCTGCTGCCTAGGCGCGCGAGGTCGATCTCATCCACGAGCCGCTCGCGGCTCAGCACCTCATCTCCGCTGGGGCTCGACCAGGAGAGAAGCGATAGGTAGTTGACGATCGCGTCGGGGTGATAGCCCTCGTCCAGGTACTCGCGCAGGCCACGCGCGCCGTGCCGCTTCGAGAGTGGAGCACCGTCAGGGCCTAGGACGTGTGGCACGTGGACGAAAGCCGGCGGCTCATGCCCCAGTGCCTCGTAGATCATGACCTGGCGCGGCGTGTTCGCCAGATGTCCGACGCCTCGAATTACGTGGGTGATGCCCATCGCGCTGTCATCGACGACCACTGCGAAGTTGTAGGTAGGTAGCCCGTCCGACTTGACGATCACGAAATCCCCGAACTCGACCGCCTCGAACGAGACGGCGCCACGCACGGCGTCGTGAACTAGAATCGGCCCATCCGGCACGGCGAAGCGGACCGAGTGAGGGGCGCCGGCCTCGCGCAGTCGCCGCTCCCCCGCCGGGCTCAGACGGCGGCAGCTGCCGTCGTAGCGCGACGGCTCGCCGCGCGTCTGGGCGGTCCGCTTCTTGGCCTCCAGCTCCTCTGGCGTGCAGTAGCAGCGGAAGGCCGCGCCGCGCTCGAGCAACCGCCTGGCCTGATCGCTGTAGACGGCCCGGCGCTCACTCTGCCGGTACGGGCCCGCCGGACCACCGATGTCTGGACCCTCGTCCCACTCCAGACCGAGCCGCTTGAGGGAAGACATGATCTCTTCCTCCGCGCCGGGGACGTTCCGTTCCACGTCGGTGTCCTCGATGCGCAGGAGGAATTGGCCGTCGCTGTGACGGGCGTAGAGCCAGTTGAGGACGGCGATGCGGGCGTTGCCCAGATGCAGCTCGCCCGTCGGACTCGGTGCGAATCGGGTCCTAGCGGCCATCGCGGCGGACACAGGTGTGTAAGGTGTGCTCGGCTAGCGCGGGCTCAACATAGGCGCGGCCGCCGGACGGAACAAGAACGGCGACTAGCTGGATTTGGGTTCGGCGCCCTGGCGGAGGTGCCGGACGATCTGCCCGGCGAGCGCGGGCCCGATGCCCGGGACCTGGGCGATCTCTTCCGGCGTGGCGGCCTTGAGCGCGCGCAAGCTACCGAAAGCGCTGAGCAGAGCGTTCTGGCGGGCCGGCCCCACGCCAGGGACCTCGAGCAGCGCCGAGCGCAGGGTGCGGCGGCCGCGCCGGGCCCGGTGGTACTGAACCCCGAAGCGATGCGCCTCGTCGCGAACCTGTTGCAGGAGCCGCAGGGCGGGCCCGCGCCGCGAGAGTCGCAGCGGCGCGTCGCCGTCCAGCGTGAAGATCAGCTCTTCCCGCTTGGCGAGCGAGATCAGCGGCAGGTCGGGGACACCGGCACGCTCCAGCGCCTGAGCCGCCGCCGAGACCTGACCCTTGCCCCCGTCCACCAGCACGAGGTCGGGCAGCCGCTTCTCCTCCTTGAGGCGACGGGAAAAGTAGCGCTGAACCACCTCCTGCATCGCCGCGTAGTCGTCGATCCCCTGCACCGTCTCGATCCTGAATCGCCGATACTCGCTCTTCAGCGGACGCGCGTTCTCGAACCAGACGGCGGCGCCCACGGGGTCCGAGCCCTGGATGTTCGAGATGTCGAAGCCGATGATCGAGCGAGGCACGCGTTCGAGGTTGAGCTCGGCGCGCAGCGCATAGAGTGCCGGTGGCGCGCGCTTCTCCGCCTGGCCCTCGACCAGCTGCCGCTCTTCCAGCAGATGGCGCGCGTTCTCTTCCGCCCGCTGCACCAAGGCGAGCCTGAGCCCACGCTGCGGGACCCGGACTGTGAAAACGCGGCCGCTACGCCCGCTGAGGTACGACTCGGCCGCAGCCCGATCGGCGAAGTCGATCGGGGCCAGAAGCTCGCGGGCCACATCCTCGCCCGGAAGGTAGTAGCGCGCGAGGTAGGCGGAGAGGACGGATTCCTCGAGCTCACCCTCCACATTACCCACGAAGTGCGCCTCGCGGCCCAGCAACTTCCCTTCACGGATCTTCAGAATGACGCCGCAGGCCAGGTCGCCGTCGCGGGCCAGCCCCACGGCGTCGACATCACCGCCGCGCGGGTCGATCGCGAGCTGGCGGCGCTCGATCTCCTCCAGGCCGCGCAGGATGTCCCGGTACTCCGCGGCGCGCTCGAACTCGAGTGATCCGGCGGCCTCGGCCATGCGCTCGGCGAGCTTGTCGGCGAGCCGGCCAGTGTGGCCCTGCAAGACGAGCAGCACCTCGTCGATCATCTCGCCGTAGTCTTCCTCGCTCTGATACCCGACGCAGGGCGCTTTGCAGCGGCCGATGTAGTAGTCGAGGCAGGGGCGCGGCGGCGCTTGGCGCGGCAGGTCGTAGTGGCAAGACCGGATGGTATAGAGCTTCTTCACTGCCCTAAGCGCGCGCCTCATGTGGCCGACGTCGGCGTAGGGTCCAAAGTAGCGAGAATCATCCTTCAGCAGCCGCCGGGTGACGAAGATGCGCGGGAATGGCTCACCCAGCGTCACCTTGATGTAGGGGTAGGTCTTGTCGTCGCGCAGCCGGATATTGAAGCGGGGTGCGTATTCCTTGATCAGGTTCGACTCGAGGATAAGCGCTTCCGCCTCGGAGCCGGTGACGATCGTCTCGAAGTCGGCGATCGCCCGGTACATCTCCGGAGGCTTGTGCTGAGCCACTCCCTCGACCCGGAAGTAGGAGCGCACGCGGTCACGCAGCGACTTGGCTTTGCCGACATAGATCGGCTTGCCCGGCGCGTCGCGCAGCACGTACACGCCCGGCGCAGCGGGTAACGCTGCCAGCTTCTCTTCGAGAGCAGCTGACGTTGGCATTTGATCAGGAGACACGATCTGTCGGGACCTTCAGGCGGGCAGCGGGCAGAATGCCCATCACCCATCCGGCCGCAAGGTATACTACCCCGAACGCCCCAAGCGTTCCCGCCGTGGTCCAGAGGCGCGCGGCCAAACTCGCCGTCGCCGGCGCCGCGGGCGCGAGGAGCCACTCGGCCAGCAGGCCGCCGCCGGCACCGGCGATGCAGGCGACCGCCAGCTTGGCCAGATGCGCCAGGTCGTGGTGTTCGAACAGCGGCCCCAGCCGCTTGTCGAGCCCGTTCCAGAGCAGGGTGAGATAGAAGCAGGAGCCGAGCGCGGCTCCAGCGGCGAGGCCCGGCGCGTAGAGCGGCCACATCAGGGCGGCGCCGGTCGCGGCCCCGATGAGAAGTGCCAGCGCGGCATAGCGCACCGGGGTCCGGGTGTCGAGCATGGCGTGGAAGCCGGAGGCGAATAGGCGAGCCGAGGACGCCGCCAGCAGGCCTACCGAATAGGCGGCCAGCGTCCCATGGACGACGATGGTGCTCGCCGGACTGAAATCGCCGCGCTGAAACAAGAGCGCGACGATCCAGTCGCCGAACAGGATGAAGGCAACGCTCGCCGGCAAGACCCAGAACGCGATCCCGCGAAAACCTTCGCTCAGGCGGCGGCGGAGCGACTCGTGAGCCTGGAGCTCGGCCTCGCGAGAGAGCTCCGGCAACGACGCCGCGGCGACCGACGTGCCGAAGAGTCCGAGCGGTAGGTAATACAGTCGCTGCGCGAAGTAGAGGGCGGCGACGGCGCCATGCGCCAGAAAGCTGGCCAGAAACACGTCGAGGAAACTCGAGAGCTGGGCCACCCCCGCGCCGACGACGACCGGCGCGAAGTTCTTGATCACCAGGCGCGCCGGTGCCCAGCTCAAACTGAAGCCGAGACGCAAGCGACCGGCGAGCCGCCGCGCAGCTGGCAGCTGCACGAGGAACTGCAGAAGCCCACCCACCAGCGTCGACCAGGCCAGCGCGATCACCAGCGGCCGCCAGCCAAGGCGCCAAGCGAGCAGCAAGCCGGCGATCTGCGCCACATTCCACGCCGTGGGCGCAGCAAAGGAGAGGAAGAAGCGCCGGTGGCTGTTCAGCACGCCGAGACACCAAGCGGCCAGGATCATGAACCCGGCCATCGGGAAGAGGATGCGCACCAGCCGCGTCGTCAACGCCACCGAGTCCGGCCCCCACCCGGGCACGAGCAGCTCGGTCAGCCACGGCGCCAGCAGGATGCCCAGCCGGCTCAAGCCCGCGGCCAGCGCCAGCAAGGTCCCGAGGATCGAGCCGGCCAGCCGCCGCGCGTCCAGCGAGGCGTCGCGGGCGAGCAGGCCGCTGTAGACCGGGATGAACGAGGCCGACAGCGTCCCTTCGCCGAGCAAGTTGCGCAGGATGTTGGGGATGCGGAGCGCCGCGGTGTAGGCGTCGGCGGCGAGCCCCGTGCCGAAAAAACCGGCGATGGCGACGTCGCGTCCGAAGCCGGTCAGGCGACTCAAAAAAATTCCCGCTCCCACAGCGAGAGCGGGTCGGGTTCGCCGGGCTACTCGACCCTCGCGGTCACTCCTCACCGGGCGGAAGCGCCTCCGGTGACTTCGGCTTCTCCAGCAGCTCTCGTATGAAGCGGGTCTCGTCCTGGAGTGAAGTCACGCTTTCCGTGAGGTACTGGACCTCTTTCTCCAGACGCCTCAGGCGCGCCTCCCCCTCGGCGTCGGAGGTTCCCGCACCCAGGCGCCGCGCCAGCGCCCGGCCGACATCGGAGTCGAGCACGATCGCGGTCAGCGGGATCATCATGAGCAGCAGAACGACGACGCCAAGAACCCAAACCATGTGGTGCGAACCTCAAGCCGGTGTGCCGGAACTACTGGAAAACGTAGGCCAGGGCGCCGCTCGGGGCAAGCGACCTAGTCCAGTGGGGTTGCCACTTTCGCATACAGCCGGTCTAACAAGCTCTCGCCGTAACGGATGAGGTACGGGTAAGCCGTCAGGGCTCGCTCCTGACGCACCCCCTCAGGGAACAGGTTCACGGCCACCTTCTCCAGCTGCTGCTCCAGAACTGCGTTCCTCTCTCGCACCTTCGCCTGCAGCTTCGCTTCCAGAGCCTCGATCCCGTCGTACACGGCCTTCTTCCCACTCCCTACGGCGCTGCGCGCCCCGGGATCGAAGTTGACCGCTGCACCTTCCACGTCGCTCAGCGCCTCGCCCACAGCGCGCCGCAGTCGCTCCAGCGATTCCTGCAGGTCCGCCGGCGTCCGCTGGTTCAGTAGCCGCCGGATCGCCGTAGCACGATCACCCTTCAACTCCTCGGGCTGGACGCCAAGCCGATCGAGCACCCTAGCCACCTTCGGCTCGACCAGCTGAAAAGCGGCCCGCGGGACGACCACGGGCGCCGGCACCCCGTGCATCTCGAACAGCACTTGACTCTGAGCCAGGTAAGCGATCTCGCTGGGGCCGGCCACGTAGGCGATCACTGGGAAGGCGTTCGCCTCTGCCACCGGTCTGAGCAGCGCCCCGGGGCTCAGCCTGCCGGGGCTCGTCTCCAGCGTGCGGCGAAGCTCTGCCTCAGAGATCGTCTCCCCCGATCGACGTAACCTCGCGTTCCCTCCCTGGCGGAGCAGTCGGTCACGCCCGAATCGACCCTCCAAGAACAGATTCGTGGGGCCAAGGGCGACCGGGACCTGGGGGTTGAACCCCGCGGCCTCCAGCTCGGCCGCGCGCGTGAGGGCGCGCGCCTCGCTCTCCTCACGCCTCTCCCACTCGGCCCAGAGAAGCTCGCGTGTCGCGGTCTTCACATAGGGGTGCGCGGTGCGGACCACCAGAAACGGGTAGCGTCGCAGCAGCGACTCCAGGGTCAGCTCGAAGGCCTCGCCAAAGCCCCGACCCGGCCGGTACGCTTCTCGAAGTGGCTCGAGAACCTCAGCCTTAAACTCAGTATCTGGAGTAAGTTTTGCCAGCTCGTCCAAGGCAATTTCTATATCGTCGCCAAGCGGAATGCGCTCGACCGGCGGGTTCGGCGCGTCCGGTGCCCCCCCGCCCGGCCGCCCCACCGACAAGCGGACCAGCCGATTCGCCGTGTCGATGACGCACGTGTGGTTCACCTCCTCCCAATCGTGGTCCTCGGAGGCGACGGAGAAGAGCGCCATCACTGGACGCCGGAGTAGATCCTGGAGCTGTTGGGCCAGACGTGCGGCGGTGAGCGCCTTGTAGAGGGTGTAGAGCGGGCTGACGAAGAGCCCGGCCTGCTGACCGGTCGCGACGAAGAGACCCGAGTTGCGCGTCAGCTCCTCGAACCTCGACCCCGCCCCCTCCCCGCTTGGTGCGAAGGCATCGGCAAGCGTCTGCCAGCGCGCCGGCGGTGTGCGCTCGCCGATCTGCCGGGCGAGGTGGAGGTAGGTATCTGGCTCCTCGGGGGGGCCGGCTTCGTAGAATCCACGGGCCTTTAGATCGCCGGCGAGGTAAGCCTGGCAGAGCGGCGGACCTTCGAGCGGCAGGCGATCGATTTGCAGGCTCATACGGCCCGCCCCATCAGGATATAGCGCTGACACTCGAGACAGGCCGGGCCGCCATGGTAGTCTCCGAAGCTTTGCTCGGGCTCCAGGCCGGCGCCGTGCAACATGTCGACCAACTCTTCCGGGGTGTAGAGTCGTACGCGCTCGAAGTAGGTGTCCTCGGCTTCGTCGCGTCCCGGCTCGAAGATGCGAATCTTTTTCACCACGACCTTGCCGTTCTCGGTGAGTTGTCGTTCCTGCACCACGCGTCGCTCGCCCAAGGCACGCTCGTCGCGGCTCACCAATCCGCGCCGCACGCGCTCGGCGTTGAGGAAATCGAGCGCATAGCGTCCTCCCGGCCGCAGGACGCGACGGACCTCGCCGAGCACTTGCAGGTCCTCCTCGGGCTCGGCAAAGTAGCCGAACGAGGTAAAGAAGTTGACCACCAGACCGAAGCTGGCATCCGCGAACGGCAGCTGCCGCATGTCGCCCTGGACCAGCATGAGTCGCGGACCGCGCTCGCGGGCCTCACGGAGGAGCGTAGCGGACAGGTCGAGCCCGACCGCGCTCAGCTTCCGGCGCTCGAGTTCTACCATGTGACGGCCGGCGCCGCAGGCCAGGTCGAGGACCCGACCCTCCGGGCGCGCGGAGGCCGTCAGCACCAATTCGACGGCAGCGCGCGCCTCTTCCTCGTCCCGGTGCGGGTAGAGCGCCAGGTACTCCTCACCGAACCAGTCGCGGTACCAGTCGGTGCTCAGCGAAGATTCGCTCATGCGCCTCTATGGTATGGTTCACCCCGCTGAATCGTGCCGGCTCGGTAGAGCTGCTCCGCCAGCACCAGCCGGGCCAGCTCGTGCGGCAGTGTGAAGCCGGACAGCGCGAGCACCCGGTCGGCCTGCCTGCGCGCCCTATCGTTCAAACCACAGGTGCCACCGACTAGGAACGCGACCCCGGGTTTGCCGTGCAGCGCCAGATCGTCCAGGTAGCCCGCCAGCTCCTCGCTGCTCCAGCGTTCGCCGCGTTGGTCGACGGCGATGACCTCGAGCCCGGGCGGCACCTGGGCCAGCAGGTCGCGCGACTCCCTATCGGCGATGGCCTCGAGATCCGCGGCCGCCGTGATGCGCTGAGGTCGGACCTCGATCGAGCGAAAGTTGAAGTAGTGGGAGATGCGCGACTCGTAGTCCTCAATCGATTCAGCGAGCCCGGGCAGCTTGGGCGAACCGACCGCTAGCAGGACCAGCTTCACGGCTTGGCTCGAGCCTTTCCGCCCGAGTCCGCCGACCGGGGCGGAGACCCCCCTCTCCGAGCGACCTCAGTCGCCACGCCACACGAGAGTGTCACGCAGGTACCGTTCGTTGTTCCGATAAGGGAAATCGCTGACATAGTGCAGACCGCGGCTCTCGCATCGCCATAAGGCGCAGCGAACCACAAGGTCCGCAATATCGAGCATGTTGAGTGTCTCCGCCGCCTCCGCCCAGCGCGCTGCGGTTCCCGGGCTTGAGCTTGCCCGCTGCAGCTCCGTCCAATCGCGGCGCAGCGACCGCAGGGCTTCGGCACCGGCTTCCAGCTCCCGGCGAGAGCGGACGATGCCGAGTTGATCCCACATCAGCTGCTTCAGCCGCCCCCGCACCTCCCGAATCCCAGCTTCGGGCACCTTCGACAGATCGGGCGGTGGTGGGGGTTCGACATCGCCGGGCCGAGCTATGAAGGGGAGGTCCGCCATCATCCGCACGGCGGCCCGCTCCGCGAACACGACCGCCTCCAGGAGCGAGTTCGAGGCGAGGCGGTTCGCGCCGTGCACGCCGGTGCAGGTGCACTCGCCGGCCGCGAAGAGGCCCGCGAGCGTGGTGCGACCCTCGGTGTCGGTCCAGACGCCCCCGCACATGTAGTGGGCCGCAGGGACGACCGGGATCGGCTCGCGCCCGGCGTCCACCGCGCGAGCGCGGCACCCCTCCGTTCGTTCCAGTCGAACCGACCCTGCAGGTAG
>CAYFXF010000037.1:0-16915 GCA_964347085.1 uncultured Gemmatimonadota bacterium
CATTCGGTTCTCGAATTCCGTCTGCCGCAGGTGAGCGTTGACCACATCGCCGATGGAGATGATCCCGGCCAGCACCCCCTTCTCCAGGACCGGTAGATGCCGAATCCGGTTCTGGGTCATGATACCCATGACATAGTCGAGATTGTCGTCGGGCACGCCGATGATGACATCAGTCGTCATCACCTCGCCGGTCACCGTATCCTTTAGCCGCTCGGAACGCTCGGCCGATTCCCGCAGAATGTCCCGCTCCGTGATGATCCCCACGACCTCACCGTCGTCCCGGGTTACGACCAGGCCGCCGATGTTGTGTTCGACTAGGGTTTGGATCGCCTCGTGAACCGACTGGTGAGGTCGGATCGTGACGACGTCTGAGCCTTTGCTCCGCAGGATATCTCGGATCCGCATGGTCGGGGCTCCTTTCGCTCCGCGCCGAAGGGCTCAGCGAGCCGCCGGGCGCTATCGCACGAGGTGAGCGGGGATGTCAGGTACCGAGAATTATTGCGAAACGAGCGGTGGGAGCGCCAGAGTCCCGCCCAAATTGTCGTGCCGCTTACCGCTAGCGCGCCGCCTGATAGTAGGGATTGGCGCCTTGCGAGTGGTCGGTGACGTCGACGACCTCCACGATCTCGGGGAATGCCTCGCGCAGCATGCGCTCGATCCCCTGTTTCAAGGTCTGCCGCGCCATCCCGCAACCCTGGCAGCCACCAAACAGCTGCACGTAGACGATGTTGTCTTGCACGTCGACCAGCCCAACGCGACCGCCGTGCGAGGCGACCGCCGGGTTGATGCGCGTCTCGATCGCCTGAGCGACCTGCTCCGCCAGCTCGCCGCTCGGCCCCTCGGAACCGACCGGCACGACGTTGGGGTTCTCGACCTGGAAGCCGCCCCCGTAGAGGTTCTCGATCCAATCGACCGTCGCGCCTTCGAGCCGAGCGGCGCTCGCTTCATCGACGTAGACCTTGAAGCCGCCGGCATCGAACACCGCGTCGTCCGGCGTCTTTTCCCACTCGTCGACCAGCGAAAGCTCGTACTGCGGCGCCAGCGGGCTGCCGGGCTGGACGGCCACCCGGAGCGCCACGGCGGCATCCTCCTCGGAAATGAAGGCCAGCACGCGCTCGCGGGCTTTATCAGTAAACGTCAACATGGATTGCCTCCAAACCTAACCTCACTGGACGGCCTCGACATCTGGCCGGCCACTGATACCCAGCGGTAATATAGCACGGTCCCAGGTCGCCGCAGGCGACCCGGCGGCTCAGCCGGCAGAGGGAGCTCCGGATGGCCATGCAGATCAAGATAACCGTCGCGCAGGGCGACATCACCGAGTTCCGCGGCGACGCCATCGTCAACGCCGCGAACAACCACCTCAAGCTGGGCGCCGGTGTGGCGGGCGCCATCGCGCGCCGAGGTGGCCCGACCATACAGCACGAGTGTGACGCGCACGGGCCGATCCGAGTCGGCGAGGCGGCGATCACAGGCGCTGGGAACCTGCCCGTCCGTCACGTCATCCATGCCGCGGCGATGGGTGATGAGCCAGCGACCCGCAGATCGATCGCGGCCTCGACGCGCCATGCTCTACGTCTGGCGGACCAACACGGCCTGAAGAAGATCGCCTTCCCGGTTCTCGCTTCCGGGGTCGCTGGGTTCCCGCTCGATGAAGCGACCCGCATAATGGCGACGACGATCCGGGACTACTTCGCGGAAGGAACTTCCAAGATCGACGAGCTGACGCTCTACGGCTACTCCGTCACGGACGCGGAAACGGTTCGCCGGGCCATCGAGGAGGTTTTACCCCCCTAGCACCTCGAGCACCGCGTCGCCATGCCCCTTCGGCTTCACCTTCTCGAATAGCTCCGCGATCTTCCCCTGCTCATCGATCACGACAGTGGTGCGGAGGATTCCCTCATAGGTTTTCCCATACATCTTCTTCTCGCCCCAGGCACCGTAGGCCTCGGCGACCGAATGGTCCGGGTCAGCCAGCAATGCGAAGGGAAGATCATACTTGGCTTTGAACTTCTTGTGGGACTCGACGCCGTCGGGACTGACGCCCAGAACAACGGCACCGCGCCGCGTTATCTTCGGCATGCGGTCGCGGAACTCGCAGGCTTCGGTCGTGCACCCCGACGTGTTGTCCTTGGGATAAAAGTAGAGCACGACTTTCCTGCCGCGGAAATCCGAAAGTCGAACCGCTTCACCGGCATCGGACTGCAATTCGAAATCGGGCGCGATGTCGCCTACGCTCAACACGCTGGACTCTCCTTCGTGCAAAGGGTCCACGGAAGGGGCGGGCCTTCTACCGCTAGCGATTCGCGCCGCCCCCGGCAAGCTCCGCCTGGAACCTCGTCCGCCTTCAAGCCTCAGAGGACCCAGGCGGCGGTTAAAAGAGCGACAGCTGCGGGTCGAGCGTCTCCGGCTCGATCACCGGCCGGCCCAGCTCGCCGAGCAGCCGCCGGGCACTCGCCGGCGAATGGCCCTCGTAGTGGTTGTTGAAGAAGCCGTAGATCTGACGCACCTCGTCCGCGAGCTCCGCCAGCACCTCGGCCCAACCCCGGATCTCAGCCGCGCGATCGATCTGGCGATGCATGTACCCTGACAAGTGAGGCCGGTCGCCCAGCCAGCGGAAGTAGGCGAAGTCGGCGGTCGGCGATCGGGCCGCCTCCATCGCCTGTTCGCGCGGGATCCAGGGGCCGTCCGAGAACGCGTGCGCGACGCCGGCCGACCGCAGAAGCGCCATCACGTCCCCCTCGAGCCAGCCGATGTGGCGGAATTCGACCGCGAAGCGAACTCCGGCCGGCAACCTGGCGAGGAAAGACTCTAGCGCGCCACGCTCGCCTGGGGTGAAGTCGGGCGGCAGCTGAATGAGGATCAGTCCAAGCTTCTCCTCCAACAACTTGGCGCGCTGACAGAACATCTTCAGAACCTCATCTCCACCGCGCAGCCGCCTCTCGTGCGTCAGCTCCCCCGGCAACTTGAGCGCGAAGCGGAACGAATCGGGCGTGCGCTCGTGCCAACCGAGGAAGTGCGATGCGGGTGGCACAGCATAGAACGAGCTGTCGACTTCGACAGTCGAGAACGCCCTGGCATAGACGTCGAGAAATCGCGAGCTGGGCGTGCCCTGCGGGTAGAAGGGCCCGACCCAGTCGGGATAGGACCAGCCCTGAGTGCCGATCAGGATCTCCGCCGCCATCGCTCGTGCTCGTCCCTAACCACGCTTCGGCTGTGACGGTCGGATCTCAATCCGGCTCGGGAGCGCCCGCTCCTCGTGCTCGACCAGCTGCAGCACGACCCGTGCGACATCAGCCGGCGCCAGCTTCCAAGACTCGCCCGTCGGTCGCTTGTCGTTGAAGTATGTGTCCACTGAGCCGGGCATGATGCAGGTCACCCGGATGCCGTGGTCGCGCACGTCGAGCATCAGCGCCTCGCTGAAGCCGAGCAGGCCGAACTTCGACGCGTTGTAGGCGGTACCGCCGGCGAACGCGTACCGGCCGGCTAGGCTGCCGATCGTGATGATCCAGCCGCCGCCCCGCTTCTTGAGCTCGGGCACCGCCGCGTGGCAGCAATAGTAGACGCCGGTCAGGTTCGTCTCGATCACCCGGTGCCAGTCGTCGGGCGCGATCTCATCCACCGGCCCGAAGCCACCGCCCACGCCTGCGTTAGCGATCAGGACATCCAGCCCGCCGAACTCCCGCACCGTCCGTTCGACCAGCGCCCGGACGTCGTCCAGTTTCCGCACGTCCGCCCGCACCCCGAGCGCGCGACCCGGACCGGCCTCCTTGATGCCCGCCGCCGCCGCCGCCGACTCGTGGGCGTCCCGGGAGCAGATGACAACGTCGGCGCCGGCGCCGGCCAGCGCTCTTGCGATCGCCTGACCGATCCCCTTGGTGCCCCCGGTCACCAGGGCGACTTTCCCCGCGAGGTTTGGCACCCGAGCCCTCCCAAACGGTGGGTATGGCACCGCACGGTGCGCGGTTCCGCGGCCTGGCGTCAAGCCTGGCGGACCCGGCGCTCCGGTGCCGCCGGTTCAACCCGTTCCTACGGTCCTACCTCCCTCAGCAGCGGCCCCAGCACCCGCCAAACCGTCCCCGCCACCATCCTCTGGCCCTCGGCCGTGGGGTGTATTCCGTCCGGCTGGTTGAGCTCGGCGACGCCTGCAACGCCCTCCAGCAGAAACGGGATGAGCTCCGCGCCGTTCTCTCGAGCCAGCTCGACGAACGTGGCTTCGAACTCGCCCGCATACGGCTCGCCCAGGTTGGGCGCTCCCTTCAGACCGGCGATCACGATACGAGCCTCAGGATGAGCGGCGCGCGTCCGGTCGATGATCTTCTGGAGATTCGCGCGCATCGCCACCAGATCCTGGCCCCGCAGCATGTCGTTGGCCCCGAGTTCCAGCACCAACACCGCCAGCGGCGCGCGGAGCAGCCATTCGAGCCGCCGCAGGCCGCCCGCCGTCGTTTCGCCGCTGACGCCGGCGTTCACCACCCGGAATCCGAGCCCGACTGAATCGATCTTGCCCTGAACCACGGCCGGATAAGCTTGTGCCGTCGGGAGACCGTAGCCCGCGGTGAGGCTGGTGCCCAGAAACAGCACCACGGGAGCCGCCGTATCGTCGGCTGAGGCGCCTCTCGCCGGCAGGCGAACCTGGGCCTGCCGATCGCGGTCGCCACAGGCGAGGGCCAGGGCGGCGAGCCCGCAGGCGATTATCTTTCGGCCTATGATCATCATCGCCAACCAGCTCGAGCAGACCTACAGGAGCGGCGGTCGACCGCTGACCGTCCTCCAGGACATCGACCTGAAGATCGATGCCCAGAGCGCCGTCGCCGTCGTCGGGCCGTCAGGCTCCGGCAAGACGACGCTGCTGGGGTTGCTAGCCGGTCTTGACCTACCCTCCTCGGGGTCGGTTACCCTCGACGGCCATAACCTCAACCAGCTCTCGGAAGACGAGCGGGCAGCGTTGCGCGCCGACAAGGTAGGCTTCGTGTTCCAGACTTTCCAGTTGATCCCGACGCTCACAGCGCTGGAGAACGTGCTCGTCCCGATCGAGCTGCGCAGCGCCGACGCGGCCCTCAGTGGCGCGGCCGCCGAGGCTCGCGCCCGCGAGCTTCTCGACCGAGTCGGCCTCGCCGACCGCGCCCACCACTATCCCGCCCAGCTCTCCGGCGGCGAGCAACAGCGGGTGGGGATGGCCCGGGCGTTCGCGAACCGCCCCAAGATCCTCATGGCCGACGAGCCGACCGGCAACCTGGACGCCGACACCGGCCGGCACGTCATCGACCTGATGGTGCGGCTCAACCGCGAAGAGGGGACGACCCTCCTCCTCGTGACGCA
Source organism: uncultured Gemmatimonadota bacterium (assembly GCA_964347085.1). Lineage (GTDB taxonomy): Bacteria > Gemmatimonadota > Gemmatimonadetes > Palauibacterales > KS3-K002 > CAYFXF01. The sequence continues at coordinate 5,323 of CAYFXF010000037.1, forward strand.
CGACGTGGAGCTCGCCGCCAAGGCGCACCGGATCGTGCGGCTGGCCGGCGGTCGCATCGTCTCCGACGAACGGGTGCCGGCACCGTGAACACCCGGTTCGTGCTCGCCATGGTGCGACGCGAGAGCCGCGCCAGTTGGCGTCGGCTCGCGCTCTACGTCGCGGCGATCACCTTGGGGGTCGCCGCTCTCGTCGCCATCAATTCGTTCAAAGCCAACGTCACGACCGCCGTAAACCAGCAGGCGCGCAACCTCTTGGGCGCCGACCTGCAGCTCTCCAGCCGCTGGGCTTTTCCGCCCGTCATCGAGGCCTGGCTCGACTCGCTCGACGCGGCCGGCGTTCCCATCACCCGCGAGACCTCGTTCGCTTCGATGGGCTTAGCGACCCAGTCGGGACGCACCCGGCTCCTCCAGGTTCGGGCGCCCTCCGCTGGCTACCCGTTCTACGGCGCGGCGCGAACGGAGCCGGCGGGGCTGTGGGAGACGTTCCGTGACGAACCGCGGGCCCTGGTCGATCCTACGGTCCTCGTCCAGCTCGACGCCGCGCTGGGGGACACTCTGGCCATCGGGCGGGCCCGTTTCACGATCGCGGGCACCGTGGTGAGTTTGCCCGGCGACATCGGCCTGAGCGCCGTGCTCGGCCCGCGGGCCTTCATCGCGCCGGGCTACCTTCCGCAGACCGGCCTCCTCGGGTTTGGCAGCATTTCCTTCCACACCGCCTATCTGAAGTTCGACGACACTGATGCGTTGAACGCGCTCGTCGAGGCGCAAGACTCCCTGTTCGAGGCGAACCGGATCTGGTATACGACCGTCGATGAGTTCCAGGAGGACCTCACGCGCGGATTTGACCGCATGAGCCGCTTCCTGGCGCTGGTCGGCCTGGTGGCGCTGCTGCTCGGTGGCGTCGGCGTCGCCAGCGGCGTGCACGTCTTCGTGAGCGAGAAGCTCGACACCGCCGCGGTGTTACGCTGCCTGGGCGCTCGGCAGGCGCAGACCTTCGAGATCTATCTCACCCAGGCCGGGCTGATGGGCCTGAGCGGCGCCACGCTCGGTGTGGCGCTCGGCGTCGCGGTTCAGGCCGTGGTGCCGGGCGTGCTGCGCGACTTCCTGCCCCTCGACGTGCCGTTTCGCTTAGACCCGACGGCGTTGCTCAGCGGCTTCGCGATCGGCATCGGCATCTCGCTGCTTTTCGCGCTACTCCCGCTCCTGCGCATCAAGGACGTGGCGCCGCTGCGCGCGTTACGCCGCGACTTCGAGACCGTAGCCCGCTGGCTCGACCCCTGGCGACTCGCGGCTTACGCCGCCCTGGCGCTGAGCTTGCTCGGGTTGGCCGTATGGCAAGCGCCGAAACCGATGATCGGGCTCGGCTTCGCGGGCGCGGTCGCGCTGACGACGACGGTTCTCGGTCTGGGCGCCTTCGCGCTGATGCACTTGCTGCGCCGCCTCTTCCCACGCCGCGCCGGCTTCGCCGTGCGACAGGGGGTCGCCAACCTCTTCCGGCCGCACAACCAGACGATCGCCGTCACGCTGGCCATCGGGTTCGGCGTCTTTCTTATCGCCACCCTCTACGTGGTTCAACACAACCTGCTGAGCCAGATCACGCGCGAGACGCGGCCCGACCGGGCCAACCTGCTCCTGTTCGACGTCCAGCTCGACCAGGCAGATGGCGTCGCCGAACTCCTGGCGGACCGCGACGCCTCAGCCCTGCAGCGCGCGCCCGTGGTGCCGGCCCGCCTGACACGAATCGCCGAGCGCAGCGTCGAAGAGATCTTGGCTGACACGAGCGGTCCGCGCATCCCGCGCTGGGCGCTGCTCCGCGAATACCGGCATACCTATCGCGACACGCTCGTCGCCTCGGAGCGCTTGAGCGCCGGCGCCTGGTTCACCGAACCGCGGCCCGCAGAGTCGACCGGCGCACCGCGCATCTCGCTCGAGGAGGACATCGCGGAGGCGCTGAGGGTCGGCGTCGGCGACCGCCTGGCCTGGGAGATCCAGGGCGTGGCACTCGATACCGAGATCGCTAGCATCCGCCAGGTCGACTGGGCCCGCTTCGAGCCGAATTTCTTCGCCGTCTTCGAGCCGGGTGTGTTGGAGAGCGCGCCGCAGAGTTTGGTCATGCTCACGCGGGTCGCCGACCCCAGGCGGCGCGCCGAACTGCAGCGCGATTTGGTCACCGCGTTCCCCAACGTAGCGGTCCTCGACCTCACCCTGATCATCGAGGCGGTCGATACGGTGCTCGACAAGGTCGCGCTGGCTATCCGCTTCATGGCGCTGTTCAGCATCGGCAGTGGCCTGGTGATCCTTGTCGGCGCCATCGCCACCTCGCGCTACCAGCGCCTGCGCGAGTCGGTGCTGCTCAAGACGCTGGGCGCCCGCTCCAGCACGATCCGGCGCATCCTCGCCACCGAGTACCTGGCGTTGGGATCGTTCGCGGGTCTGGCTGGCGTAGCCGCCGCCGCGGTCGCCGGCTGGGTCGCGGTTCGCTTCCTGTTCGAGCTGAGCTTTCGCCTGCCCCGCCTGCCGCTGCTGGCCCTTTGGGTCGCCACGGCGTCCCTCACGACGATCATCGGGCTCGCCAACAGCCGCGACGTGCTGCGCCGCACGCCGCTCGCCGGGTTGCGCGACTTCGCCGAGTGACCTACGAACCGGAACGCGACTTGCCACCAGCTCGTATACCGGGTATCCGATCTTGCCTGAGGCAGACCCCCCGGGGACGGCTGTCCAGACGTCGCGATAGGCACCACACCCGCGCCCGGGCTGGCGGGACGTGTTGGCCCACGCGACTGTCTCAGGATGACCCATGCTCGGCGGTGCGAGTGATAGTGACCAAGAGCGGCGCGGCCCGACGGAGCTCGTGGCCATGACCCGAAACTTGCGACTCTTCGCCTTTGTTTTCGCCGGTGCCTGGCCCCTAGCGGGCCCGGCCCAGCCTCAGGAATCGGCGCGCGACATCATCGACCGGGTCGACCGCATCCTGCGCGGCGAGTCGAGCTACGGCACCGCGACCATGGAAGTGCTGACGGAGCACTGGACGCGGAGCGTCAGCATGGAGGTCTGGTCGCTCGGCACCGACTACTCGCTGATCCGTATCACCGCGCCGCTCAAGGAGGCCGGCACCGCGACGCTCAAGGCCGGCGACGACATCTGGAACTACCTCCCACGGGTCGATCGCACGATCAAGATCCCGGCCTCGCTGATGATGGGCGCCTGGATGGGCTCGCATTTCACCAACGATGATCTCGTCAAAGAGAGCCGGCTGATCGAGGACTACAACATCGAGATCAGCTACGAGGGGCCGCGTGAGGGCGTCGAGATGTGGGAGTTCGTGTTGACGCCGAAACCAGAGGCCGCGGTCGTCTGGGGGCGCATCGAGTATCAGGTGCGCAAGGACGACCTGATGCCCACCTGGGCCCGCTATTTCGACGAGGATGGTGAACCGGTGCGCACGCTGACCTTTGGCGACTACCGGCAGATGGGCGGCCGGCTCGTGCCTGCGGTCATGGAGGTGCGACCGGAGGACAAGCCAGACGAGCGGACGACCGTGCGCTATGCCGAACTGGAGTTCGACATCGACGTCGACCGCGACTTCTTTTCCCTGCGCGCCCTACGATCAGGGGGACGGTAGATGGCCTCCAGCCCGTGGTGGCGCATCGGCTGGCGCAATCTGGGCCGCAACCGGCGCAGGACGTTCATCACGGCGACAGGCCTCGCTTTCGGCTATCTCGCGGTCGTCGTACTCGGCGGGCTGATGGATGGGCTTACCGCCGACATGATCGAGAACGGCACCGGCGTGCTCTCTGGCCAGCTCCAGGTGCACGCCCCCGACTACAGACCCGAAAGAAGGATCTACGACACGATCGGCGGTCGCGACGGTTTCGACGTCGATCGGCTGGTGCGCGAGGTGGCCGCCGACCCGGCGGTCGAGATGGCCGCGCCGCGGGTCTTCGCCGGTGGCCTGGTGAGCTCGGGCGAGTCGACGGTGGCCGGCGTGCTCATGGGCGTCGATCCAGGGCTGGAACCGGGGGTCAGCCGACTGTTGAATGGAATCGTCCGCGGCCGTATCCCGGCGACCGGGGCGAACGAGATCCTGATCGGCACGGAGATGGCACGCCAGCTCGAGGTCGACGTGGGCGAAGAAGTTATCCTCGTCGCGCCGGCGGCGGACGGCTCGATGGGCAACGAGCTCTACACGGTCTCCGGCGTTTTTTACAGCGGCATGGCCGAGCTGGACGCGTCCTACGCGGTCCTGCCCCTCGGCTCCCTGCAGGCTCTGGTCGCCCTCGACCCCGGGCGGATCCACGAGATCGCCGCCTCGCTGGCCGATCCCTGGCTCGCCCCGCAGGCTGCCGAGCGCCTGGCCAAACAGCTCACCCCACTGGGACTCGAGCTCGACGTCGCGCCGTGGACGGTCTTGCGACCCGAGATGCTGGACTACGTGCAGCTCGCCGACGGCTGGCGTTACGTCATCATCTTTATCGTGTTCGCCATCGCCATCTTCGGCGTCGCCAACACGATGTTGATGGCGACTTTCGAGCGGCGGCGCGAGTTCGCCGTCATGCTGGCGCTGGGCACGACGCCCTTCTCCATCGTTCGCGCCGTGCTCTCCGAGGCGCTCGCCCTCGGCGCGCTCAGCCTCGTGGTCGGCGCCGCCATCACACTCCCCGTCATGGTCTGGTTCCATAACGCGCCACCTGACCTCAGTTGGATTTACGGGGATTACACCATGTTTGGAGCGCTCATCCGACCTCGGCTGCGCGTCGAATACAACCTCGCGATGACGCTGTGGACCGGCGTAGCGCTCCTGATCACGGCGCTGCTGGCCTCACTTTACCCAGCGGGCCGGGCCGCGCGGGTACCGCCCGCCGATACACTGTCAGGAGTATGATGGGTCGAGCAGCTACCTTGGTCCGCCTGGCACTGCGAAACCTGCGACGACAGGCGCGGCGCAGTGCGATCACCGCCGCCGCGATGATCGTCGGCGGCGCGCTGATGATCTTCTCGCTGTCGCTGGGTGACGGCGGCCATGAGGACTGGATCAGATCCGGCGCCCGCTTGGGCAGCGGCCACATCGCGATCCAGGCACCCAACTTTCAGAAGAGCCGCAAGATCGACGATCGGCTCGAAGCCTCAGCGCGCAGCGCGGCCGAGGCGGCTTTGCGGCGCCCCGGTATCGTCGAGCACACCCTGGCCGTTGTGCCACAGCTCGCCGTCCTCGGGCTAGCCAGCTCGCCGACCGGCGCGCGGCCGGCCCAGGTCGTCGGCGTCGATCCGATCGCCGAAGCCGGGTTCTCGATCCTCGACGACAAGCTCGTCGACGGCCGCTACCTGGAGCCGGACGACCGGCTCGCCGCCTACGTCGGCGCCGGCCTGTTGGAAGGCCTCGACCTCAGGCTCGGCTCGCGCTTAGTGCTCACGGCGCAGGACGCCGACCGCGAGATCGCCGGCCAGCTCGTCCGTGTGGTGGGCGTCTTCCGCACCGGCGTACCCGAGGTCGACCAGGCGGTCATCCACATCCCGCTGGGGACCGCGGGCTCGTGGCTACGCTCCGGCGACGACGTGACGACGATCGCCGTGTTACTCGACTCGAGCCGTAGGGTGCAGCCGATCGCTCGGGCGCTGAAACGCGAGTTGGGCGCCGAGTTCGCTGCGGGACAGCTGACGGTCCTGAGTTGGCGCGAGGCGATGCCGGAGCTGGATGCGGCGGTCAAGGTCGACGACCTGGGTAACTACGTCTGGCAGGGAATCATGTTCGGGATCATCGCCCTCGGCATCGTGAACACGGTGCTGATGTCGGTGATGTACCGCAAGCGCGAGTTCGGGCTGCTGCAGGCGCTCGGCTTCACACCACGCCAGACCGGCGGCCTCGTGATCACCGAGGGTCTCATCCTGACGTTCCTCAGCGGGCTCATCGGCATCGCGGTCGGGCTGTTCCTCACCTGGCTCTTCTTCCGCGACGGACTCGATTTCTCGTTCACCTGGGATGAAGAGTGGAGTTTCTCCGGCATCGTGCTGGATCCCGTGATCGTCCCACTGTTCCGCACAGTGAGAGTCATCCAGGCGATGGTCTTCCTCTTCTTGATTGGAAGCCTGGCCTCACTGTACCCGGCCTACAGGGCAACGCGCATCGACGTTGCCGAAGCGATGAAATTCGAACGATGAACGCTCGAAAAAAGAACAGCGCAGCCGTGCGAACCGACACGGTCTGGAAGATCTTCGAGCAGGAGGCCGAGGAAGTCCAGGCCGTACGCGGTCTAACGCTCACCGTCGAGCCGGGCGAGTTCGTCGCCATGGCCGGACCGTCGGGCTCGGGGAAGACGACGCTGCTGAACCTGATCGGTGGCCTCACGCGTCCAACCCGCGGCGCTATCTGGGTGGAGGGGCGAGACATCGCCGCCATGTCGAACCGGGCGCTGGCGCGCATGAGGCTCGAGCGCATCGGCTTCATCTTCCAGGCCTACAACCTGTTGCCCGTGCTCACGGCGCTCGAGAACGCCGAGTTCCCGCTGCTGCTCCAGGGCGTGAACGGCGGCGAGCGCCACCGCCGGGTCAGCGAGCTGTTCGAGCGCACCGGGCTTACCGGCCTCGAGGACAGACGGCCAGGCAAGCTGTCGGGCGGTCAGCAGCAGCGGGTCGCCGTGATCCGCGCCGTCGTAGCGGAGCCGGCGCTCGTGCTCGCCGATGAGCCCACCGCCAACCTCGACACCGCCGCGAGCGACGCGCTGCTCGACATGATGGAGGAACTGAACCGCGACCTCGGAACGACGTTCGTGTTCGCGACTCACGACCCGCGGGTCATGCAGCGAGCACGCAGGTTGATCCGGCTCGTCGACGGCGCGATCGAATCGGACGAGCGGCGCGGGCCCGAGCCGGGGCGGTGAGACGCGTCCCGACAGTTGGGCTTCTTCTCAGCCTGCTCGTGGCACGCGCCGCAGCCGCTCAGCTGCCGGAAACCCGCGGCTACTACCTGAACGTCCCCCTCTGGAGCGACTCCACACCGTTCGCCGTGGGAGGCTTCGGCGACCTCCAGCGGCTGCGCTTCATGACCGCACCGGCCATCGGCCCGATCGATCTCGACATCGCCTACGAGCACATCCTGACCTACTCGGAGCGCGCTGTGGCGGCGCCGTTGGGAGCCATCCTCGCCGGCGCCGCGCCCGGCGGCGGCGAGTGGCTCGATCTCCAGTGGACGATCGAGGAATCGCGTCATTGGCTCTGGCGCCATCGCTTCGATCGGCTGAACCTGAGCTACGCGCCCAGCGACGCGGTCGAGCTGACGCTCGGCCGGCAGACGATCTCCTGGGCGACCACACTCTTCCTCACACCCGCGGACCCTTTCGTCCCGTTCGATCCCGCCGACCCGTTCCGCGAGTACCGGGCCGGGGTCGACGCGCTCCGGGTCCAGGCTTATCCCGGCCCCCTGAGCGAGATCGACGTCGTCTTACGCGCCTCCGACACGGCGGCCGGCTCGACCACAACCCTGCTGGGCCGGGGGCGTACGGTCTGGCGCGGTTGGGAGATCTCCGCCTGGGCAGGCGCCCTGCATGAAGAGCCGGCACTCGGTCTCGGGGCGGCAGGCGCGTTGGGCGCGGCGGCTCTGCGCTTCGAGGCATCGTTGCGTGAGGAAGACGACGAACTGGTCCTGCGCGGCACATTCGGCACCGACACGCGGGTCGACGCGTTCGGCCGCGACCTCTATCTGCTCCTCGAGTACCAGCGTGACGAGTTCGGGGCGAAGAACGCGGACGCTCTGACGAGCGTGGTCCTCTCGAAGCCGTTCGCCCGGGGCGAGCTACAAGTCCTGGGTCGGGACGTGGCCGCCGCCCAGGCCGTTTATCAGGTCCACCCGCTCTGGGCCACCGACCTGCTGCTCCTCTGGAACCTGAACGACGGGAGCGCGCTCGTGGGGACCGGTGCCACCTACTCCGCCTCCAACGAGGTGGCGCTGCGTGCGGGCCTCTTTCTGGGTCTGGGCGACGATGCTTCGGGTGTGCCGCTCAGTCTGCCGTCGGAGTACGGCATCGTCCCGACGGTCCTCTACGCTTCGCTTACCGCGTTCTTCTGAGATTACATAGAGGCGGGGCGGCGGCCGACCGACCACCGCCCCGCGAGCTGCCCACCGTCTTCTACGATACGACCGCTAGCGAATCTCTTTCAGCTCGATCACGATCGGCTGCCCGCCCGGCTCCTGCTTCAGCACGATGTGAGGGTACGCCACGCGCGCGTAGAGTGTCGCGCTGCCCTGCGCGCCACTCGCTTCGAGCTGGTAGGCCTCGAACTCGCCAGCCGCTACGCTCACCGTCACCTCGTCCACGACCTTCAACTTCAACGTGTAAGCCTGACCGGACAACGCGTCGAACGCCGGCAAGCTGATCTCGGTGCCCGTCTCCAGGTCGGCGAGCCAGACGACGAAGTCGTCCATGCCGGGGAGCAGCGTGCCCTCGACGACCTCTGCGTCGATCTCCCGCGTCTCGCCGCTCATCCCGGTCGAGCTGCCCGTGATCCTGCCGCCCTCCAGCTTGAGATCGACCGAGATGCCCTGAGCGCCCATGCTCTGCCGGGCCTGCGACTCGATTCCGGTGAACGTCTCCGAGTCGAAGCTGACCTTCTGCTCCAGGCTCATGCCCATGGCGCCGCCCGTCGTGACAGAGCTGACGACGTCGCGGCCCTCGCGCGACTCACGGCTGATGCTGGTCGTGATCTCACCCACCGGGTTCCCCTGGAAGTTGAGCGAATAGACGAGCGTCGTAGGCTCAATCGCGGAAGCGTCGAACGCGATCTCCGCCGCCTTCACCTCCAGGTCGGCCAGCGTCATCGGGTTCCCCTCGACGTCGAACAGCTCGACCTCACCGAAGCTCGCGACCTTGTCATAGATCTGGTTCGCATCTCCAACCACGACCACCAATACGCGGTCCGGGTGCAGGTGCTTGTCCATAGCCCGCTGCACGTCCGCCGTGCTGACCCGCGCCACCTTACCCCGATAGGTCTTCAGGTAATCCTTCGGCAGACCGCGCAGCTGCACAGTCGCGATCTGGTCCGCCACCTGCTGGGGCGTCTCGATCTGCCGTGGGAAGGAACCCGTGATGTAGTTCTTGGCTAGATCGAGGTCGGATGCCGGCACCGGTTCGGCGCGGATGCGGTCGAGCAGCGCGAACATGTCGGTCATGGCGCTGTCCGTCACCTCGTTCCGCACCTCGGCGACCGCCATCAGGTAGCCGCGGTCGTTTCGCTTCGGCGCAAAGGCGTAGGCGCCGTAGGTGTAACCCTTCTCCTGGCGGAGCGTCTGGTACAGCCAACCTTGCGAGCCGCCGCCCAGAATACGCAGCGCCACATCGAGGGTCGGCCAATCCGGATCGGTCGCCGGCACCATCAGGTGGCCCATCCGCACGACCGCCTGCACCGACCCGGGCTTGTGGTAGAATCGGATCGTATGCCCGCTCCGCTCCGGCGCCGCCGCCATCGCCATCGGCTGCACCTCCTCGCGCTTCCAATCGCCGAACTGTCTGTCCAGCCGCTTCTTGATGTCCTTGGGATCCACATCACCGGCCACGACGAACAGCGCGTTGTTCGGTCGATAGTGCGCGCGGTGGAATTCCACCAGGTCGGCCGGCCCGATCGCCTCGACTGACGCTTCCGTCGGCAGGTTTGCATAGGGATGGTCGCCATACACCCCGCCGATGAAGCGGCGCTGCGCGATCGCCTCGGCCTGGCTCAACTCCAACTTGAGAGCCGTCAAGATGCGCTTGCGCTCGATCTCCAGCTCATCAGCGGGAAACGTCGGGTTGATCACGATGTCGGCCAGGATCTCCAGCGCGTCGTCCACATACTCGGAGAGCGCGGTGGCGGTGCCGCTCGTCCAATCCTCGCCGGCCCCGATGGAGACGGACGCACCGATGAAATCGATCGCTTCGGCGATCTGCTTCGCATCGCGGTCCTTCGTGCCTTTGTTCAGCATATCCGCCGTTAACCCGGCCAGACCTTCCTTACCGTCCGGGTCATAGGCCGAGCCGCTCTTGATCCGCAGGTTGACCGTCACGACGGGTTGTTCGTGGTTCTCCACGACGATCAGCTGGGCACCGTTATTGAGCCTGGCTTCGTAGTACTCCGGAAAGCTCACTGGCTCCAACGGTGCCGGGGCCGGCGGCCCCTGCTGCGCGGCCAGCGGGCCCGCCCAGGCGAAGCCCAAAAGCAAGACCACCGGCCGCACGGAACTCTTTCGAACCTTCATGACAGATCTCCTCACGACGTCGCCGCCTTCTTAGCTTCCTTGTTCTCTTCACCTTCCGGCACCGCGATCACGACCGAGCGATTCACCGGCACCAGATACTTCCGCGCAACCTGGCGAACATCGTCGGCGCTGACCGCCATGTAGCGGTCGAGATCGGTGTTGATCATACCCGCAGCGCCGTGGTACAGCCGGTAGTGGTGTAGCTGCTGTGTCTTGGAGAAAACGGTCTGGCGCCCGGTGATCTGGCTCGACCGCACCTGGTTCTTCGCCTTCTGCAGCTCGCGCTCGCTCACACCTTCGGTCTTCAGCTTCTCCAGCTCATCGTTGACCAGCGCCTCGATCCGCTCGATCTCGATTCCCTGGTTGGGCAACGCCCCGAACCAGAAGGCACCCGGCCCCACACGCGAATCGAGAAAGCTGATCACGATCAGCGCCGCCTCTTCCTCTTTCACCAACCGCCGGTGCAGGCGGCTCGACTCGCCGTCGCTGAAGATGCTGGAGAGCAAGAGCAGCGCGAACGAATCCTCATCGTTATGCGGTGGGATGTTGTAGCCGGCGAGGTACAGCGGCGTGTTGGCCAGCTTGTCCTCGAGGATCACGCGCCGCTCCCCATCGCTTCGTGGCGTCGGCGTGAATTCCGGCAGCGGCTCCGGATCGGTGCCGCGCGGGATGCCGCCGAAATACTCTTCCGCCAGCTCACGAACCTGCGCGACCGTTACATCGCCCGCAACGATCAGGGTCGCGTTGTTGGGCACATAGTACCTCTTGTAGAACGACAGAACGTCCGCCGCCGTCGCCGCGTTCAGGTCGTCCATGCTGCCGATCACCGTGTGGTTATACGGCTCCCAATCGGCGACCAGCGTGTCCAGCGTGAGCTGTGCCGCGCCGTACGGCTGGTTGTCGATCCGCATGCGCCGCTCCTCCTTAACGACCTCGCGCTCCCGTTTGAAGTTCTCGTCGGTCACGCGCAGCCGCGCCATGCGCTCCGCCTCGAGCCAGAAGGCGAGGTTCAGCCGGTTGGACGGCAGCGTCTCGAAATAGGCGGTGCGATCCTGGTTGGTCGTGCCGTTGTAGGTGCCGCCGGCGCCAAGCACGTGACGCTTGAAGTCGCCCGGCTCGAGCTGCTCCGTCTCCTCGAACAGCATGTGCTCGAACAGGTGCGCGAAGCCCGAGCGGCCCGGCGCCTCGTTGGCACTACCCACATCGTACCAGATGTTGACCGCGACCACCGGCGTCGAGTGGTCCTCGTGAACGATCGCCGTCAGCCCGTTGGCGAGCTCGAAGGTCTCGATCTCGATCGGCGGCGCCTGCTCCTGCGCCCACGCCGGCAGCGCCAGCGCGGCGGTCAGCAAGGGCGCGGCGAATCGGCAC
>CAYFXF010000038.1:0-16637 GCA_964347085.1 uncultured Gemmatimonadota bacterium
ATGCTGGAGAACCCTCTCCGCTTGGTCTTATAGGATCATCTCAGCCCCGCGTCCGACCTCATGTGGCCTCGCGTCCGACCGCTCCGTTGCGCCAGCATTGCCATCGTCTAGTTTTGCTGCGAAATCCCCCTATAAGCGGAAGTCCGGCGCGAGAACCCGAACCGTGGGGTGAGCTTTGGCTAAGAAAGCAGCGAGTATCAAGGAGTCCTACGACGTTGTGGTCATCGGTGCTGGGCCCGGCGGCTACGTGGCGGCGATCCGCGCAGCGCAGCTCGGTTTGGACGTGGCCTGCGTCGAGTCGGAATCCCGGGAGGGTGGTTTGGGGGGCGTCTGTTTGAACTGGGGCTGCATACCCGCTAAGGCCTTGCTGGAAAGCGCTAACTGGGCCAGGCACGTTCGCGAAGACGCCGCCGACTTTGGCATCAAGATAAAGAGCTACGAGCTGGACATCGGCGCGGCGGTCAGCCGCAGCCGCCAGGTCAGTGATCGCCTCACCAAAGGCATCAAGTACCTCTTCGACAAGAACGGAGTCACGCCGATCTTCGGCCGCGGCCGGCTGGTGGGTGGCAAGAGCGTCGAGGTCGAGCTGAAAGCCGGCGGAAGCGCGAAGATCTCGGCCAAGGCCATCGTCATCGCCACCGGTTCCCGGCCGAAGACGTTCTCCGGCTTCGAGTTCGACGGCGAGCGCGTCATTTCGAGCCGCGAAGCCCTCGAACTCCAGAAGCTGCCGAGCGATATCGTCATCGTCGGCGCCGGCTCGACCGGCATGGAGTTCGCCGACATCTTCAACGCCTTCGGCGCCAAGGTGACGATTCTCGAGGCGCTGCCGCAGTTACTGCCGTTGGAAGACGAAGAGATCGCCGGCGTCGTCGGCCGCTCGTTCAAGAAGCGGAAGATCGGTATCAAGGTCAACGCGAAGGTCAAGTCGCTGGAGAAGCTGAAGACGAAGCTCAAGGTTACCGTCGAGACGCAAGGCGGCGATGAGACGCTTGACTGCGATCTGCTGTTGATGGCGGTAGGTCGTGCGCCGAACGTCGAGGACCTCGGACTCGAAGCGGCAGGTGTCAAGCTGGACGACGAGGGCTGGATCCAGATCGATGAGTTCGGCCAGACAACAGCCAGAGAGATCTATGCTATCGGCGATGTGGCCGGACCACCGATGCTCGCGCACAAAGCGTCACATGAGGGGATCGCGGCGGTCGAACGCATCGCCGGCAATCAAGCTCATCCTGTCGCTCGGGACAACGTTCCATCCTGTACCTACTGCCATCCCGAGGTCGCGAGCGTCGGGCGGAGCGAGAAGCAGGCGCGGGAAGACGGGTACGACGTGAAGGTGGGCAAGTTCCCGTTCAGCGCCAACGGCCGCGCGCTGACCGCAGGCTCTCCGGATGGCATGGTCAAGATCGTCGCTGATGCGAAATACGGCGAGCTGCTCGGCGTTCACATGGTAGGTCATAACGTGACCGAGCTGGTGGCGGAAGCGGGGTTGGGCCGCGCGCTCGAGACGACTGTTGAGGAGCTGGCTGGCACCGTACACGCGCACCCCACGCTCGCCGAGAGCGTCATGGAGGCGGCGCTCGCGGCGCTAGGCCGACCGATTCATATCTAGCGCGGCACCGCCCGCGGCGAATTGGAAGGACCGACGATCGCGAACCGTGGACGCTGACCGCATCTGCAGGCTGCTCAAGCTGCCTGGGCTGACCGACTACAACGAGGCTTTGGCGCTGCAGCGCGATCTAGCGAGCGCGCGGGTCAGTGGCGAGCTAGCCGATGACCTTCTCATCCTGCTCCAGCACCCCCGCGTTATCACGCTGGGCCGGGGCGCACGGAAGTCGAACGTCGTCGCCTCAGTCGAGCAGCTGCGGCAGCGCGGTGTGGAGGTGCATGAGGTCGAGCGAGGCGGTGACGTCACGTACCACGGCCCCGGTCAGCTCGTCGGGTACCCGATTGTCGACCTCAATCGCCACAAACGCGATCTGCACTGGTATCTTCGCAGCCTGGAAGATGTGCTCATCCGCACGCTGGCCGGTTATGGAATTGCCGCCGGTCGAGTGCCCGGCTACACAGGCGTCTGGGTTGAGGACCGCAAGATCGCCTCGATCGGCGTTCACGTAACCCGCTGGGTCACGTTCCACGGGTTCGCGTTCAACGTGAGCACGCAGCTGGACGACTTCCAACTCATCGTCCCGTGTGGAATCGAGGCCGTGAAGATGACGTCTCTGGAGCAGGAGCTCGGGGCACCCCGCGACATCGCCGAGGTGGGTGACCGCACGGCAGAATGCTTCGGCGAGGTTTTCCAGCTCACGATCGAGCCGACGACGCCGGAGTTTATCCGCTGTACGCGCGAGCCGTAACCGGATTTCTATCGGGTCAGTGTTTTGAGGACGAAGAAGAGATTGGCCGGCCGCTCCGCCATCCGCCTCATGAAATAGGCATACCACTCGGTCCCGTACGGCACGTACACTCGCATGCGGTAGCCTTCGTGTACTAGCTGCGCCTGCAGATTTCGTCGCACACCGTAGAGCATCTGAAACTCGACCGAAGCGTCCCGCCTCGGATTCTGCTGCATTAGCCGCTTCGCGACATCGATCATGCGGGTATCGTGGGTCGCTATGGCCAGCGGCGAGTCGCATTGCATCAGTATCTCCAGCAGCCTCACGAAGCTCGTGTCCACCTCGCTCTTCTTCTGAAAAGCGACCTCTTCGGGCTCCATGTATGCGCCCTTGCAGAGCCTGACCGACGCGCCGCGAGAGCCCAGCTCGCGAACGTCGTCCTCACTGCGGCGCAAGTAAGACTGAATGACCGCGCCCAGATTATCGAACTCCTCGCTCAGCTCGTAGTAAAGACGCAGCGTAGCCTCGACATATTCCGAAGCCTCCATGTCGATACGCACGAAATTGTCGAGATCGCGTGCCGACTCGGCGATGCGTCTCAGGTTCTTGCGACAAAGCTCGTGATCGATGGCCAGCCCGATCTGTGTCAGCTTGATCGATATGCCCGTTCGTACTCGCTCCCTGTGTACTCGCTCGAGGATCGCGATGTAGTCGTCCGCCGCGCGCATCGCCTGGTCTTCGCGCTCGACACTCTCACCGAGATGGTCTAACGTCACCGGCATGCCTCGCGCGTTGAGATCGCGAGTTACCTCAATCGCCTCATCCAGCGACTCGCCCGCCACGAACCGGCGCGAGATGCGGCGCGGTAGCTTTCGGCGCACGATGAAATCCTGCAGCCCTTTTCGCTCACTGAGATAGAGCAGAGTACTGCGCAGCATATGCTCGCTTCCGCAGGCAATTGGGATTAGTGTGTGGGGCTATCTAGACGCGGGCTGGCCAAAACTTAAGGTCTCGCCGAAGAAAGGCCAGCGCTTTGCGCGACCGGGCTCGCGATCTGCCCAGCGGTCAGCCCGTCTCCCCGACGCGCTCCCGGAGTTCCGACAGGCGGACGAGCCCGATCACGCGGTAGCCTTCCGCCTCCAGCGCCTGGCGGCCGCCCTCCTCACGGTCCACAAGGGCTAGAATCGCCAGTATCTCTCCTCCCGCCTCGGCCACCGCCTGGCACGCTCTCAGCGCGGAACCGCCGCTCGTGATCGTGTCCTCAATGATCACAACGCTCTGACCAGATTCAAAGCAGCCCTCAATCTGGCGCCCGACGCCGTGCCCCTTCGGCTGCTTGCGCACGCTGAACGCCTCGATCGGCCGGCCGTCAAGGAAGCTGCGGTGTGCAATAGCGTACGCGATGGGGTCGGCGCCCATCGTCAAGCCGCCCACGGCGTCAGGACGCAGGCCTGCCTTCTCCAGCTCGCTGAGGGCGAGCGCACCGATCAAGGCCTGTCCCTCTGCGGACAGGGTGGTGGTTCGCGCGTCAACGTAGTACCGGCTCTGGGCGCCGCTGGCCAGCGTGAAGTTCCCCACACGGAACGAGCGTTCCGCCAGCAGGTCGATGAGCCGTTCGCGCTCGTTCATGCTCTTACCACCGATAAGAACGAAGAAAATCGCGCCGCTCGGATGAAGCGATCACCCGGCGGCGCCAGCCATCGGCCCCTTCGGCCACACGTAACAGGTTACGCTGCGTCAGCGGTGTCCCCCACCCGCTGCAACACGCGCCGACGCTGGTGCCTCGCCGCTCTTGTCGGCGGCAGCCCCTTGTCCCACCCCTCCGGCCCGACACTCGCTGCATAGACCGTAGATCTTCAAGTGGCGACTCTGGGCCGTGAAACCGAGCGCCGTCGCGATCTCGTCCTGCAGGTCGTCCAAGGCGTCACGCGAAAAGCGGGTCACCTTTCCGCAGTCCGTGCAGATCAAGTGGTCGTGTCGCGCCTCACCCGCCTGGTGCTCGTAGCGCTTGAATCCCTCGCCGAAATCGAGCTCGCGCGCGAGGTCCGCCTGGACGAGAAGGTTCAGTGTCCGGTAGATGGTCGCCTTTCCCACGTGCTCACCCCGGCCTCGCAGCAGCTCCGCCAGATCGTCGACCGACAGATGGTGCTCGCTCTCGAAGAGGGCCATGGCGATCGCTTCGCGCTGGTGCGTGACGGGCAGTCGATGCTGGTGCAGGTGGCTGCGGAACAGGTCCATCAGCAGCATCGCGCAGCCGAAGGGTGGCTTGGTCGTGACCTTTTGAACCTTGGATCCTAACTGTCTTGGCGGGGACATCAGACCGATCTCGCCTCGCGCCCTACCGGGGCGGCTGTCCAGTTCATTATCATCGTTGATAATAGCCCGGCCCCGACCGGCGCGCAATCGCCAACCGCCCACCCCGCTCACCCGGCACGCGCCAGCCGCGACGGCACCCTCAGGGCGAGTGAGAGGCCCAAGACCGCGCAAACCAACCCATAGACCATCATCGGCCACAACCGCAACAGGGCCGCGAGCGGCTCGATCGTGCGCATGGCGCCGCTCACTTCCAGCACCGCCCACGCCGGAGGCAAGATGATCGTGAGCAGCCCGTGAATCGGTCCCAGCGCTAGAGAGCTGGCCACGCCCCGTAGCCCAAACCCAGCGAGGAGCAGCCCATAAGCAAACAACCCGCCGTTGCGGGCTCCGAGGCCCGAGCCGAGGAAGCTGAGCACCACCAGGAGCGGGGGGATCCAAGCGCCGCCGACTGCTAGGTACCTGACGTCCGAGGCCGAGCCGTAGAGGGCGAGTACTGGCAGGGCGACCACACACACAGCCAGCGCGGCCAGAATTGACCACACGACCATGGCAACCAGCTGGGCCGTGTAGAAGGCCAACGGTCTGATCGGTTTCTGCAACCACAGTCCCGCGTAGCCCTCACGCACCTCCTCATCCAACCACGGTCGGCAGAGCGGCCCTGCAATCGCCCAAAACCCGAGGATGAAAACGATCTGAGGGCCCTCCGACTCGACGTTGCCTCCCAAGACCGCGGAGAGGGTGCCGACAAAGCCCACAAGAATGAGCAGGCAAGCGAAGTACGTCTTTCGACTTCGAATCACCCTTGCGCCGGCGAAGCGAAACAGCGCCGGCACCAGCTGCAGCATCTGAATCATCGATCGGTGCCCGGCTCCCCACCCTTCCCTTGCACTAGCGAGTGGAAGAAGAATTCAAGATCGAAGCGCCGCCGCTCCACCCTCTCGACGGAGCCGCCCCCGACCCGGACCGCCGTCGCGAAAGTCCTCGCAGCCTCTCGATCGGTAAACGCTACCTCATCGGCGGCGAGACGCACGCCCCCGAGTTCGATTCGTCTCGCGTCGAGCGGCGATGAGTTTGGCAAACGTTCCACGTCCAGTTGCACGATCCAGATGTCGGGTCGCCTCACCAGCTCATCGCGTCCGGCCCGCCCGAGAAGTTGTCCCTCGCGGAGGATTAGCACTTCGTCACAGACCCGTTCCAGTTCCAACAGATTGTGTGATGAGACGATCACCGTTCGCCCCCGACGCCGCAGGGCGCGCAACACGGTCCGCAGCACGCCAACAGACGCCGGATCCAACCCAGTCGCCGGCTCGTCCAGAAGCAGTAACTCAGGACCACCGAGCAAAACCGCCAGCAGCCCAACGCGCTGTCGGTACCCGTGGGAGAGCGACGCGATGCGGCTGTCGATCTTGTCCTGCAGGGCAAGAATCTGAACGAGCGTTCCGATGGCCGACCGCGCACCCTCTCCGCGCAGGCCCGCCAGCCGCGCCATCAGCACAGCGAACTCGTGGATCCGGACGGCACCCGGCAGTCGCACCTGTTCCGGCAAGTAGCCGATTCCGCGCTGAACCCGATAGACCCTGGGGGCTCGTCCCCCGACCGCGATCCGGCCTTCGCCCGGCCCAATGAATCCGAGCAGCAGACGGTAGAGAGTCGTCTTGCCCGACCCGTTGGGTCCGACCAGGCCCAACACACCCCCTTGACCGATCTGGAAGGAGACACCGTCTAGGGCCCAGACCATCCCCGGCCCATAGCGGTAGCGGACGGCCTCGACCTCAACCAGCGGGCGCTGCCCGGCCCCCGTCATCGCGCGGTTCACGGCCCCCGCCGGCGCGGCCGCGACGCCACAGCCACGGCGGGAACATCGAGAGCGGCCCGAGTCAGCAAGTAGATCGACGCCGACGTCACGGCCAGGTCCACGGACCGCACGTTGAGCTGGTAGCTGGCCACGAATCGCCCGTCCCCCTCGAAGCTGTCGATGACGGTCAGCGAATCTTCACCGCGGCGGGTGAGCGCCCAGAACGTCCCGTCTGGCGCCACCGCCAGGCGCGCCACATGCGGGCGGTAACGGGGGACCGCCAGCCGTTGCGGGGCCGCGCGTCCTGCGGCCGCGTAGCCCTTGCGCACCCTCTCGCGGATGGCAGCGATCTCCTCGGCGCTGCGCCAGACCGGCTCTACCTCAGGCCTGTCGATCCGCTGCCGAATCTGTCCGTCCGCCCCAATCCTCAGAATGCTGTAATCAGGTCCGGGTGGGGCTACGAGCAAGTCGCCGCTCGGGGTGGCGGCAACGGCGTAGGCGTGGTTCCGCGTCGCCCGGCCAGGCTGCTCGGTGCCCGGCAACCCGCTGTCACGAAATAGCGGCGCGAGCAGCACCGTGTCTCGCGTCGCTACGCGGAACTCCGCCACGTCATCTGGGGGAAAGATGTCGATCTTCAGGTAGAAGCTGTCGGCCCGCGCCGCCATCACGTCGGTCGCCAGGCCGCCGCCCGCATTCATGACCGCGGCCAGAGAGCCATCGGCGGCCCAGAGGGTCAATCGCCCGCGCATCGACAACACGGCGGCCACGCCCGCGCGATTCACCGCCACGGCGGTCGGGTAGCGGTACTCACCGGGCCCATCGCCTTGCCGCCCGAGGGCTCTGATGAAAGAGCCGTCGACGAGGTCGTACACTCTGAGCTCAGGCGGCTGGAGCTCGAGAAGCAACAGACGGCCTCTCGTTTCGTCGGCGACGAGGGCGACCGGCGCCGCCAGCGGCGGGTCGGCCGTCGCCTCGGGTGCAATCAGCCAGCGGGTCGGCAAGACGACAGCATCCGGGCCGCTTACCCTTCGCATCTCTGACCGAGTCGCACCGCGCGGCTCACACCCCGCCAGGGCGAGCGTTGCGGCCAGCAGCCCGGCCGCAGCGCCCATCCTGACTTGCTCGCCAGGCAAGATCGGTGTACCTCGGGCCAGCCGTCGCGTCGAGCCAGCTCTACTCATTCTCCAGCTGATTCTCTACCTGGCATCCGTCCACACAGCCCTCGTAGAAGGCATCGCACTTGTCTTTGCCGGCAAGCAGCCCGATAGAGGCGTAGCAGGCGACGCCGGCCGTCAGACAGTAGCCCTCGCATACAGGCGAAGGGTCCGCGACAGCCGTCGGCGCCAGCACGCTCGTGAAACTCAGGCCCACGATCGACATCACCAGAAGCATCCGCCTCACTCTCATCACCTCCCCTCGGGATACGAGCCCTAGGTCAGCTGTGCCACCGAGCAGCCGACCAGACAGCCCACGATGTACATCGCGCACCCAAACGAATCGATGTCGTCACAGTTTGCCGCCGCTTGCTCGCCGCAATAGTCCTCGCACGGCTGCGCGAGCGCCGGTCGCGGCCCTCCCAGCATGAGTGCGAGAGCCGAAGCCAGCAGCAAGACCTTCCTCCTCATCATCCCATCCTTTCTATCAAAGTGATGAGCCCGACTGGGCCCCCAGCGCCTCAATCAGTCTGGACACCGCCTTCGCATCCAGCCGCCCCCGATGAGCGAAGCGAACCACTCCACGCGCGTCGACCAGGGCCGTGAAGGGGACGATGTCCACGCCCAGCACGCCGGCGAAGCGCCGCGGCTGCTTCGGCACCACGGCCCTTGCCACTGGCAGGTTGCCGCGCGCGTACGCCGCCGCGGCCAGCCGCTGGCGTTCCAGTCCGACCGCGAGCACCAGCGTGCCGTCCGCCGCGTCCAGGACCCGTCCCCAAGCGGGGAGATTCGCGTAGCAGGCGGGACACGTGGAGCTGAACACCAGCAGGAGCACCGGTCGCTCTGCTGGCAGCCGGATCGTGCCGGGCGATCTCGTGCCAGCTACGGGTACGTCCAGCGGTTCGAAGACCAGCTCACCAGGAAGACGCTCACCCTCGGCGACGCGGGCGGGCTCGCCGCGCACGGCCGGTAACACGCGCTCGGCGAGGATCAGGTACAGCGCCGCCAGCAGAGCGGCGCCAGTCACCAGACTCAGCGTCCGGTCCATCCAGAGCTTGCAGATCCCCACACCCATCACCCCACCGGGCTCACGCCATCACCGCTGAACGCCGATCCCGCCGACGCGCGGCCTGATGATGGGGGCGCGGTATCAACGAATCGTCATCGCGGCAGGCTGGCGGGCGCCCGGTAATCTTGCTTTCTTAATCTCCGCGCTCGGCGGGAACCCGCCGGTGCGAAGACTTCGGGGAACGCCCACGATCGCTAAATCAGTATCACACGAGGTGTGCCGCCGGTGAGGCGAGCAGAACCACCGGTTAGGGGACCAGACGCTCTGCGTACCGGCTGTGGCATGGCGGCAGTCGCCGCCTTTCTTTTCGTCCTTCCCGCCGCGGCGGCCCAGCAGGTGCCCACCGGCAGCGACAGCGCCTTTGAGGGGCCGCCGTCGCCGCCGTCCATCGAGGCGGTGCAACGCGAGGGGCCGATCCAGCTGGACGGGCTGCCTGACGAGCCCGCTTGGAAGCTGGCGATCCCCGCGACTCGTTTCGTCCAAGGCGAGCCCGTGGAGAACGCGCCTGCCGAGCATACCACCGAGGTCCGCGTGCTCTACGACGCGCGTGCGCTTTACGTGGGGGCCATCATGCGCGACCCCGAGGCGGCCCGCATCGGCGACCAGCTCGTGCGGCGCGACGAGCGAGGCCAGTACGACTACTTCGAGGTCTCCCTCGACCCGAACCGGGACCGCCGTACCGGCTATCGCTTCCGGGTGAGCGCCGCCGGTGTTCAGCGCGATGTTTATCTCTACGATGATGTCCGCGAGGATGAGGCGTGGGACGCGGTGTGGCAGTCAGCGGTGCACCGCGATTCGACGGGCTGGAGCGTGGAGATCCGCCTCCCACTCTCGCAGCTGCGATACAACGCCGCCGACACGGTACAGTCCTGGGGCGTCAACTTCTCGCGCCGCCGTCTGGCCAGCAACGAACTCACCTACCTCGCCCTGGAGTCGCGCGTTCGCCATGGAAAGGTCAGCGTCTTCGCGCAGCTCGATGGCCTCTGGCTCCCGGGCGGCGCACGGCGCATCGAGGTGCGCCCTTACGCGCTTGCCCGTGCCCGTACCGCCCCGTCCGAGCCCGCGGATCCGTTCTTTGACGGCTCGGAGTTGGGCCAGCAGGTCGGGTTGGACCTGCGCTACGGGCTCGGCGCCGGCTATACCCTCGACGCGACCATCAATCCCGACTTTGGACAGGTCGAGGTCGATCCCGCTGTGATCAACCTGACCGCGTTCGAGACCTTCTTCCCAGAGAAGCGGCCATTCTTCGTCGAGGACGCGCAGATTTTCGACTTCAACCTGTCGGGACGTCAGAACCAGCTCTACTATAGCCGGCGCATCGGACGCGAGCCGCAGGGATCGGCGCCCGACGATGCGGACTTCGATGACATCCCCAGAGAGACGACGATCATCGCAGCCGCTAAGCTCACCGGCCGTACCGCGGGCGGCCTCTCCATCGGCGCCCTCGCCGCTTTAACGGGCCGAGAGACCGGACTCGCCTACGACAGCGTCGCCCGGATCACAGACGAGTTTACCGTCGAGCCCTCGAGCCAGTACGGCGTGCTCCGCGCCCAGCAAGACCTGCGCGGCGGCGCCACCCAGGTCGGCGCCATCCTCACGGCAGCGCACCGAGAGCTGCCCGCGGACGGGAGCTTCGACTTCCTCACCTCCAGCGCCTACAGCCTGGGTGTCGACTTCGA
Source organism: uncultured Gemmatimonadota bacterium (assembly GCA_964347085.1). Classification (GTDB taxonomy): domain Bacteria; phylum Gemmatimonadota; class Gemmatimonadetes; order Palauibacterales; family KS3-K002; genus CAYFXF01. Next base: position 10,347 of record CAYFXF010000038.1, read on the forward strand.
GCACAACTGGGGCGGTGCGAACTCACGCAACTGGGCGCTCTCGGGTTACTTCGCCGGCTCGCTGATCGAAGGCTCGACCGAGGCGCTGCTGGAGGTTCAGGAGGCGAGCAACCACTACTTCCAGCGGCCGGACGCTACGCGCTTCTCGGTCGACTCAACGGCGACGTCGCTGAGCGGAGTCAACTGGCGGCTCCAGTTAGAGCGGCGGACCACGAAGCACTGGACCGGTGCGATCTGGCTGGGTGAGATCACGCCGGGCTTCGAGGTCAACGATCTGGGCTTCATGACGTCGAGCGAGCGCCTCGATGCCGGAGCGCGTATCTCATACCAGGAGATCACGCCCGGTTCGTTCTTGCGGAGCTACCGCGTCAACTTGTTCACCTCCCACAACTGGCGTCACGAGGCCCTGGACGATGTCTTCTCTGCCGGGTCCTGGGGACGCGCGCACAAGTCCGGCTCCTTCTCTTTGAACACCGATTGGGAGTTCCTGAACTATTGGCGACTGGAGCTCGACGCCCGCTATCGGCCCGAGACGCTGAGTGACTCCGATACCCGCGGCGGCCCGCTGATGATCGATCCGGCGTCGAATTCCTACGAGCTCAGCCTGCGTACCGACCGGCGCGCCCGCGTCTTCTTGGAGCCCAGGCTGGAGTACCTGGACCGGCATAGCGACGGCCATCAATGGGATACGGAGGTGGAGATCGTGGTGCGGCCGACGCCCAGCCTAGAGTTCCAGGTGAAGCCGCAGTACTCCACAGAGCTCCATCCGGCCCAGTATGTGACGCAGACCGACGACCTCGGCTTCCAGCCTACCCTCGGCCGGCGCTACCTCTTCTCCGACCTGCGGCGGCGGCAGTTCTCGGTGGAGACCCGGCTCAACGCGGCGTTCAATCCGCGGCTCTCGTTGCAGCTCTATGCCCAGCCACTCATCTCGTCAGGCCGCTACCTCACCTACAAGCAGCTGGCGCGGGCGGAGAGCTTCGACTTCGATGTGTTCGAGGAAGGAGCCGCCGCGGTCAGTGACGGCGGAATCACGTGCGTCGGCGGCCGCACGTGCCGCGACGGTGACGACCGCTTCGTCGACTTCGATGGCGACGGGACCATCGACTTCGACTTTCCCGACCAAGACTTCAACATCCACTCGCTGCGGCTGAACGCCGTGTTGCGCTGGGAGTTCCGCCCCGGCTCGACGCTATTCCTGGTCTGGCAGCAGAATCGCCGCGACCGCCGCGACATCGGGTCCTTCAAGCTGGGCCGCGACCTCGACGCCCTTTGGGACCTCGACGCCGAGAACATCTTCATCATCAAGCTAAACTACTGGCTGGGCCTCTAAGCGCTGCCCGCAGCCTCGCTGCGTCAACCGCCCGCGGCTTCCCGGCCACGGGCACGCCGCCGTAGCAGCCACCCGTAGATCCCTAGGTTGACGAAGAGCACGAAGACGCCGAGGGCGATCTGCACTCCACGGGTGAGGCCAGCGGGATAGAGCAGGGGCAGGACGTAGTGGTCGATGAAGCCACCGTCGTACGCCACAGCGCCGGCCTGCACGCGCAGCCACTTCTCCAGCGGCGTGAGCGGACAGATCCAGCCCGCGAACTCGATCAGCGCCGCCCACATCACCGCCGGAACGTGCACCCACACTAGGCGCGGCCACTTGAGCAGGATGAACGCCCCCAAGACCGCGAAGAGGACGAAGAAGAAGTGGACGACGACAACCAGGTCAGCGAGTGCACGATAAACCATGGCTATCCGATCTCAGAGTATATCCTACGGCCGGCGCTTCCGCTCGGGACCCATCTACGTCAATCCGTCCACCGTCTCGCCTCTGTCCCCCGCCAAGTAGCGTAGAACATCGACAACATCGATCACGAGAGACGTACCATTCAACAGAATGAGTGCGCGAATCCAGATTCCGAATAGGTCGTCGGCCGGCCAATGACCGAGTCGCGTCCAAAGATAGTAGAGCAATGGGAACCAAACGAAGTGGCCGAGCCCGAGTATGCGGGTGAAGCCTGCGACCGCAGCCAGCACGGTCATGACGATGGCGGCGACGGCGATCGCCAGCAGAACGAACCACGCTTCCCGCCGGCCCAGAAAGAAGAGCGGCACGACGACGTTCACGGCCATGAGCAGTCCCAGCCACAACTGCCAGACCCGCGGCATTCTCAATAGGCCTTTCGGGAACCTCAGCCAAGCGTGCATGGTGTTTGCCCTAGTCCTCGCTCGATCCGATCTTGTTGCCGGCCTCGATTATCCAGGAGACCGGGATGGCTAGGCGGCTTTCGTTCCTTACGCTCAGTCTCGCGCTGCTGATCAGCCCGGCACTTGCGGCCGGCAAGGTCGTACGCATCGAGATCGAGCGGCGTGAAGATGTGCTCGGCGGCCGGCCCTTCGGCGCGGCTGGGCCCTACGAGAAGATCGTGGGCAAAGTCTACTTCGTCTTCGATCCGGGCAACCCCTCCAACGCCCGGATCGTCGACCTCGACGCGGCCCCGCGCAACGCCGACGGGCTCGTCGAAGCCTGGGCGAACTTTGTGGTGCTGCGACCGAAGCGCCCGGCCCCCGGCGGCGGCGTGGCCCTGCTCGAGGTGAGCAACCGCGGTGGAAAGGCGTCGCTCGCCTACTTCAACGGCGGTGAGTGGTCGCTGGATCCGGCCGAGACCGAGCACTTCGGCGACGGGCTGCTGATGCGCCTCGGCCTCACCGTGATCTGGGTCGGCTGGCAGCACGACGTGCCCGTGCGGGAGGGGCTGCTGCGCCTTCACGTGCCCGTGGCTGCCGGTGCGGGTGGCGCGCCGCTGGAAGGGCTGGTGCGGGCCGATTGGACCGTGGATCACGCCACGCGCACGCTGCACATCGGGCACCGCGACCACGTGGCCTATCCCGTCCTCGATCCCCAGGCTCCCGACAACGTGCTCACCGTGCGCGACGGCCGTCTGGCGCCGCGTCGTGAGGTGCCCCGCGACGCGTGGCGCTTCGCCCGCGAGGAAGGCGGCCGCGTCGTGGCCGACCGTACACACATCTATATGGAAGCGGGCTTCGCCAGCGGGAAGATCTACGAGCTGGTCTACCGGGCGCGTGACCCGAAAGTCGTCGGCCTCGGCTTGGCGGCGATCCGCGACATGATCTCCTATGCCAAGTACGATCCCGCCAGCCCCTTCACCGTGAGGCGTGGGATTGCCATCGGCATCTCGCAGACGGGCCGCTTCCTCCGACACTTCATCTACCAGGGGTTCAACACCGACGAGAGGGGGCGCAGAGCGTACGACGGATTGATGATTCACACCGCCGGCGCCGGCCGCGGCAGCTTCAATCACCGCTTCGCGCAACCATCCCGGGATGCCCACCGGTACTCGGCGTTCTTTTATCCCACCGACATCTTCCCCTTCAGCAGCCGAATCCAAACCGACCCGGAGACCGGCCTCGGCGACGGACTGTTCGCGCATCAACACGACGACGCGAACCTTCCACACATCTTCTATACGAATACTGGCTATGAGTACTGGGGCCGGGCAGCGTCCTTACTGCACACGACACTCGACGGGAGTCAGGACCTGGAACTCTACCCCAACGAGCGGATCTACCACCTGGCGAGCGGCCAGCACTTCGTAGGACGGTTCCCACCGCCCGCCAATAGCCGCCTGGTCGGTTCGCCGGCCTATCGCGGCAACCCGCTCGACTTCCTGGTCATGATGCGCGCGCTGCTGGTGCGGATAGTGGGGTGGGTGCGGGACGGCAGCGAGCCACCGCCCAGCGCCTACCCGCGGATCGACGCCGGCACGCTGGTGCCGATCGCCCAGGTGAACTTCCCGGACATTCCTGGCGTCGAATTTCCGGTGGTCGCGCACGAGGCCTACCGCGTCGACTACGGGCCGCGCTGGCCGCAGGGAATCATCGACAAGCAGCCGCCGCAGCTCGGCCTGGCGTTTCCCACCCGGGTGCCGCAAGTCGACCTGCTCGGCAATGAGCTGGGCGGCGTCGAGTCCGTGGAGATCCTCGCGCCCCTCGCCACGTACGCGCCGTGGAACTTGCGGGCTGGCTACCCCGGCGCCACACACGAGCTCAGCGATTTCGTCGGCACCTATGTACCGCTGGCGAAAACCGAGGCGGAGCGGCGCCGGCTCGGCGATCCGCGACCCAGCATCGAGAGCCTCTACTCGGACAAGCAGGATTATCTGGCCCTGGCGGAGCGCGCGGCGCGCTCGCTGGTCGGGCGAGGTTTCTTGCTGGACGAGGATGTGGCTCGAGTCGTCCAGCGGGCGGCGGCTCACTGGGATTGGATCGTCGCGAACTAGTAGTCGATCAGAAGGTCGTCGTCAGCAGTGCAGTCAGCCCTCTGCATTCGATGACCCGATATGAGCCGTCCGGGGACTGTGCAGCCCTTCAGTTTGCCAGGCCCCGACCCAATGGGCACTTTGTGCCCCTTCACGAACCCTCAGCCAAATGGGAGGCCGCGCCATGACGCCTCGCCCCCTGCATCGCCTCATCGCCGCTGCGGTCGCCGTGCTCTGCTGCAGCGACGGTCTAACCGCGCAGACGCTGCCGCCGGAGAAGCAGACGGTCGTCCAAACCGTCGAAGGACTCTCCTCGGAGATCCACCTCATGGCGATGAAGCTTTGGGACTACTCCGAGACGGCGTTGATGGAGGCCCAGTCGGCCGAATTCTTGGTCGGCGTGCTGGAGAACGAGGGCTTCACCGTCCAACGCGGCGTCGCCGACATGCCGACGGCGTTCGTCGCCTCCTACGGCAGCGGCCGGCCGATCATCGGCATCCTCGCCGAGTACGACGCGCTGCCGGGCGTCGGCAATGCCCCGGTCCCGCGTAGGCAGGCCCGTGAGGATGGGGTGACCGCCGGCCAGGGCTGCGGCCATAACCTGTTCGGCGCCGGCTCGGTGGGCGCTGCCATCGCCCTCAAGCGCACGATGGAGAAGCACGGTCTCGCGGGCACGGTGCGGCTCTACGGCACGCCGGCGGAGGAGACGGTGGTGGGCAAGGTCTACATGGCGAAGGCCGGTGTGTTCGACGACTTGGACGCCGCGCTCGATTGGCACCCGAGCCTGGAGACCCGAGTGCGCAACCAGCCGGGCCGCGCCATGAACAACTTCACCGTCGAGTTCTTCGGACAAGCGGCCCATGGCTCAGCCGACCCGTGGAACGGGCGGAGCGCTTTGGACGCCGTCGAGCTGATGAACTATGGCGTGAACCTGATGCGCGAGCACGTCCGACCGGAGGCCCGCATCCACTACGTGATCCTCTCCGGCGGAGGTGCACCCAACGTGGTGCCGGAGTACGCGAAGGTGTGGTACTACGTGCGCGAGGCCGATCGCGAGAAGGTCGACGAGTACTACAGCTGGATCCTCAAGATCGTCGAGGGCGCGGCGCTGGCTACGCGCACCGACCACCGGGTGACGCTGATCACCGGCGTCCATGAGATGAACCTCAACCGGCCGCTGCAGGTGGCGATGCAAAAGAACCTAGAGCTGGTCGGCGCGCCGCCCTACGGCGAGCCTGACCAGGCATTCGCCAGGGAGTTGCAACGCTCTTTGGGCCTCGAGGAGAAGGGTCTCGACGTCGAGATCAAGCCGCTGGCCGACGAGCCCGAGCCGCTCTCCGGCGGCTCCACCGACGTGGCCGAGGTCTCGTACATCACGCCCACCGTCGGCCTACAGGTGACCAGCGCCGCCGCCGGCATCCCCTGGCACAGCTGGGCCACCGCGGCGTCGCACGGGACGGAAGGTGCGGTGCAGAGCGCTCACGTGGCGGCGAAGGTGCTGGCGCTCACCGGCGTGGACCTGCTGACCGACCCGGCGCTGGTCGAGGAGGCCCGGGCGTTCTTCCTGGAGAAGACGAACGGGAAGGCTTACGAGTCGCCGATCCCTTTGGATCAGAAGCCGCCGGTTCCAGTGAGCACGGGTGCTAGAGGCGCCTCCATGATGGAGTAGGCTCAATCAATCGACGAGCCTCCATCGGCCGGCAGATGAAAGGTCGGGGAAGGGTCGCGGCCTATCGCCGAGGGAGATCTGTCGTCTTGACGCTGCGGGCACTAAAGGGGTCGCGGAAGACGAACGCGGCGGTCGGTCGCAGCTTTTGCGCGGGGGCGGCTCGTGGCCTCACGGGCGCGCCGTCGCATTGTAGCAAGGGCGTATCGAAGCATTTTCTGCCGGACCTCGGAGCATTAGGCTGCGGGCCCGGGCAGCTCTTGTCTTGGCCGAGGTGGTGGGGCGGCAGTTGAAGACAGAGTTAGACGGTCCTGGAACCCATAACCGCACGCAAAGAACAGAAGCGTGCGTTAG
>CAYFXF010000039.1:0-16388 GCA_964347085.1 uncultured Gemmatimonadota bacterium
CCGGTACGATCGACGAGATGCTCGACAAGATCGCCGACTTCTACGACGACGAGGTGGACACGGCGGTTGAAGCGTTGCTGGCGGCCATGGAGCCGATGCTGATCGTCTTCCTCGGCGTGGTGGTCGGTGGCATGATCGTGGCGATGTACTTGCCGATCTTCGACATGATCAACGTGGTGGGCCAGTAGAAGGCAGTGGCGGGAGTAGCATATCGGGTAGCTGTGGAACCCGGCGCACCGCAGGTGGGCCGGGTTCTTCATACAACGCGCGATATGTGGTGAGAAGCTGAACGGGCGCCGATACCTTTCATGCTCGATCCTGCTGAGAACGCGATGCGGCCGCGAAACGCCGCGTGCGAATTGACCATCTTGATGCCGTGCCTCAACGAGGCGGAGACGGTCGGCGTCTGCGTCGAGAAGGCGCGGGCCTATCTGGCGAACCGCGGCCTGGATGGCGAGGTGCTGGTCGCCGACAACGGCAGCACGGACGGCTCTCAAGCCGTGGCCGAGCGTCTGGGCGCTCGGGTCATCTCCGTGAGCCAGCGTGGGTACGGGAGCGCATTGGCCGCGGGTATCGCGGAGGCGCGCGGACGTTACGTCATCATGGGCGATGCGGATGACAGCTACGATTTCAGCGCGCTCGATCCGTTCGTCGAGAAGCTCCGGGAAGGCCATCAACTGGTGATGGGGAACCGCTTCGAGGGTGGTATCGAGCGTCGAGCGATGCCTTTACTGCACCGTTATCTCGGTAACCCCTTCCTCTCCTTCGTCGGGCGTCTGTTCTTTCGCAGTCCGGTGGAAGATTTCTATTGCGGGTTGCGCGGGTTCGAGCGCAGGGCGATCGAGCTGCTCGACCTAGAGACGACAGGGATGGAGTTCGCCCACGAGATGGTGGTCAAGGCGACCCTGCGCAAGCTGAGTATCGCCGAGGTCCCCACCACCCTCTCGCCGGACGGGCGGAGCCGGCAGCCCCACCTGCGAACCTGGCGCGACGGCTGGCGCACCTTGCGTTTCTTGCTGTTCTTCAGTCCGCGCTGGCTGTTCCTTTACCCGGGCGCCGCTTTACTCGGGCTTGGGCTCGTTTCCATGCTCTGGCTCCTGCCCGGGCCGCGTCGCGTCGGCGGAGTGGGGCTCGACGTGAACACCCTGGTGTACAGCGGTGCGGCAATTATCTGCGGTTTTCAAGCCGTCGCGTTTTCCGTGTTTGCCAAGATCTTCGCGATGAACGCGGGACTGCTGCCGGAAGATCGACGGATCCAGAAGCTGACGACTGTGGTCAGCCTGGAAGTCGGTATCATCAGCGGTCTCGTGCTCTTTCTGGGCGGACTCGCCGCCGCGGCGTACGCGGTAGGTTTGTGGGGAGGAGCCTCGTTCGGTCCGCTCGATACGAGGTTCTCGCTGCGAATCGTGATCCCATCGGCCACGGCGATGGTCCTCGGCCTCCAGGTAGTGTTTTCCAGCTTCTTTGTCAGCGTACTTGGACTGAAGAGGCGTTGAGTATTCTAGCGCGTTTGCACCGAAGCCTCGTCTCCCCACGCCGGGTCAGGGTGCTAAGCGGGCTGCTCTCCGACTTGTTGCCAGCAAACTCTACGGTACTCGATGTCGGGTGCGGTGACGGGACCATTGACCGTCTCATCGCCGAGCGACGACCGGATCTGACGGTCCGCGGGATCGATGTCTTGGTGCGCCCGGATGCGGCGATTCCCGTGGTGCCGTTCGATGGAACCACGATCCCGTACGGAGATCGCAGCGTAGACATCGCCATGTTCGTCGATGTGCTTCACCACACGACGGATCCGGAGTCGTTGCTGCGCGAAGGAATTCGGGTGGCCCGCGAGGCCGTGGTCATCAAAGACCACACCTGCGAGGGGTTCCTGGCCGATCCAACGTTGCGCTTCATGGACTGGGTGGGCAACTCTCCACACGGGGTAACGCTGCCCTACAACTACTGGCGAGAGCAGCGCTGGCGCGAGACGTTTGAGCGGGTCGGAGCGACCCCTTCTGCCTGGCTCGACCGACTCGGCCTCTACCGTGCACCGGCCGGCTGGTTCTTCGACCGCAGCCTGCACTTCCTGGCTCGTCTTGATCTCCGACTTGGGTCGGACGTCGAGGGATGACAGGGGAAAAAGCGCGTCCTCGAGTCCTGTACATCGCCGGGGCCGGAAGAAGCGGCACGACGCTGGTCGCGTGTATGGTCGGGCAGATCCCGGGTGTCTTTCCGGCCGGCGAGATCACACACATTTGGGATCGGGGATTCCTGCAGAACCAGCTGTGCGGTTGCGGCGCCCCGTTTCGCGAATGCCGATTTTGGCGTGAGGTGAGCGAAGAGGCTTTCGGCTCTTTTGCCAAGCTTGACTACACTGAGCTGAACGAGCTGCGCGACTACACCTGCTCGCTGAGCAGGCTTCCCCAGCTGCTAAGGCCGAAGCTCAGAACCAAGAGCTTTCAGGAAAAACTCGACACCTACTCGGCCTATCTGTCTGAGCTGTACCGCGCGATTCAGAAGGTGTCCGGTTGCGACTGGATCGTGGACTCATCCAAATTCCCGCCCGAAGCTTTCATTCTGTCCTCAATCAAGGACGTCGATCTGTCGGTCGTCCACCTCGTACGCGACAGCAACGCGGTCGCCTATGCCTGGCAGAAATGGAAAGTCAGGCCCGAGATTCATTGGACCCGAGCGTACTTTCCGCGTTATCCGGCCCTGCAGACCGCGGTCGCGTGGGACGTCTTTAATCTGCTGCTCAGCTACCTCGGCTCTTTGGGCGTGTCTTATCAGCTGATCCGTTATGAAGATCTGGTTGAGCGGCCGCGTGGTTCTATCGCTAGTCTGTGTGCGATGATCGGGAAGGGTTCAGAGGAGCTGGGCTTTATCGGGGCAGACTACGTGGAGTTGGGTGCGAACCACACCTTATCAGGGAACCCGGTTCGTTTTCGCACCGGCAAGCTCACCCTGAAGCTGGATTCGGAATGGCAGGAACGGGTGCCGCGGCTTCAGAGGGCCCTCGTCAACCTTGTGACATTACCCCTGCAGCGGAAATACGGATATCGCTGAGTTGAGGCGTCCAGCGCGACCTGGCTGCATCGACTGAGCCGCAGTCTCGCCCTCACCGTCATCTCACCTCGAAGAGGACGTGCGTCGGGTTCCGGTAGAGCGGGCGGAGACACCGGTCTGCAAAACTCTGAAGTTCCGGCCAGCGAAGAGGTTCTGGGTCGGTTCCCCCCTGGAGGTAGTACCTCACCGAAGCCCCATGAACCAGGATGTGCGTGACGTTGCTGCCCGCCAAGCACTGATCGGACCCCAGAATGTGTGCGAGGAAGGGCCAGTTTGTGATCTTGTTGTCCTGAATGACTGGATTTTCGAAGTAGAAGCCGCGCGCGTCGAACAGCATCAGAATCCGGCTGGTCGGGTCAAGCTCGCGGTTGGCGAAGCTGAACATGTCCACGTAGAAGTGGTTGACGATCTGGCTGGCCAGATACTCTCGGCTCGAGGCCACGCCGGCCAGGTGTGCGAGGGCCGGCGTGCGCACGAGGAGTGCCCCGATGGTCTTAGCGGAAGGCACGAGGGCCAGGAGGGCGATCGAGGTGAGAGCGAGGCGCCGTAGGTTTGCAGAGCGGAGCCGGCCAGCTGCCGTGACCGCCATGTGGGCAACGGCGATGGTCAGCGGCACGATCGCCGGTAAGAGGTAGCGCAGATTGGTGTGCGGGAAAGGAACCAGTAGGACAGCCAGGTAGGCGGCTGCCGGCAGGACGAGCCAGCTGATCGTCCTGTCCCGCAGGAAGAACACCCACATCGGGAGCAGTATCAAGGCCGGGTTGGTGAAGTAATAGGCCGCCTCGGATTCGATCGATATCCTTCCGGGCGCGAGAAATGCGTCGCGGATGTTGAACGGTTGGCGAGCCTCCCAGACCAGTTGGTACACTCCACGGTCGATCGACTCCGGGACCACCTTCGTTCCAAACAAGGGCACCAGCCAAGGTTGCAAGACCGGGTCTGCCAGGAATGGGTAAAGGGGCGCTCCGAGGAGAACCCAATTCTTGATCAGCCAGGGGGCCGCGGCCAAAGCGGCGACGGACCCGAAGAGTGCGAGCCTTCTTATCGCGTCAGCTCTACCGCTGCGATGTCGAAGCGCGACCCAGAGGATCAAGGGGCTCAAGCCGATCATGTAGGCCAGGGCTTGGAGTTTGACACCGACGGCGAACCCCAGTAGCGCGCCCCCCACTAAGTAAGCATGGCGCGCAGCCGGCCGGGTGAGCGCGACCAGCAACGCGTAATGGGAGAGGAAGAGGAAGAGGCTGAGGGTGACGTCCACTCGTGGGGTCACGGCCACCATCAGGATGGTGGTCGTTCCCCATACGAGGACTACTGCAAGAACCGCGGTTGCCCGCCCGAAGAAGCGAACACAAAACGCAAAGACCGCTAGCGCCAGTAGCAGGGCCCCTGCGAGGCTGAACAGCGCCGGGCCGGCTGAGCTCCCCGATGCGAGGAGCGGTAGGTAGGCGAAGTGGGCCAAACCGATCCGCGACACGTGCAGGTTGTCTTCGGGCAGAAAGACCCCACCCTGCTCGAGGAAACGAGCCGGTATTTGAAGGTGGTACATCAGCGAGTCCCAGTCGCTGGGCGGCGCGGCGGCGAAGGGAATCAGGAGCAAGCCGACGATCAACAGGGCAATTAGGGCGTACGAGACACGGCTACCATCATCAGGTCGCAACGTGGATAGTGCGTGCTCGCACGAGCGGGGAAGCTCGATGAGCGCCTTCCAACTGACCAGTCCGCAGAGGAGCAAGACTAGCGCTAGCGCGCCGCGGGACAGCTCGCCGCTAGCCCCGAGCAGAAGGAAGAGGGTCGCTACGAGGCCCGTGCCGAAGGCGGTGGCAAATAGCAGCGACTCCAGCGCACCCTCGAGATTGAAGCCGAGGCGAACCAGTGCCGCACGCCCGAGGGCAGCGCAGATAATCAGAAGCAGGATGACCGCACCGCCGTCGAAGATGTGCCCCAGCACCAGGGTCGGCCCGGTGTGGTCGATGCCGGGGCCCGCGAGCAGATGGACGCCGATCGCGACGGCCCACAACACCAAGGCGGACGCGCCGACAAGCGTGGGCCAGAGACGATGACGGGGTTCTAGCATGCGTGCGCACTCAATCGGCAAGCGAGCGTGTGTCTTGAGGCTCTGGTGTGACCGCCTGCATGAAAACCCCGCGGGCTGGCAGGAGGAGAGGGCGGGATCGGCGAGGGAAGCGCCGTAAACATGCGCACGCTCGCCGGAGACACGCAACTCCCGGGATCAACGGTGGGCAGACAGCCCGGCCGGCGGCGGGTGGGTCGGTGCGCTGACGAGGTCGGGTCTTGCATTTTGCAAGGGTGGGCGTTATCGTCCGGGGCAGCTTGACCATGGTCGTGTCAGGCTCTGGACGAGACTCTCCGCGCATGTCCTCCCCCACAGGGCGCATTCTCCCAAGGAATCGGAGCTCGGGCCGCCGCTCGGGCCGTAGAACACCGGAGAGCTAGCGGTCATCTGATGCAAGGTTCAGCGACCGACGTCGCCCGGCCCCACACCCCGGCTGCGGGCGGGGAGCCGCCCGAGCGGGCCGGGTTCGAAACGAGGCAGGCTGTGCCGGCTGGCGCTCGTGTACTTCAGCGCCGCGAGGTCATCCGGTGGGTGTACATCCCACGGATCGGCCTCGCCGGAGGTGTGTTCGCCGGCGCGGTGTTCGCCTGGTCCGAGGCGTCACCCGTGCAGACTCTGGTGGCGTCGCTCGTTCTGGTCCTCACGCTCCTCCTGACGCCCCTCTCCTACTGGTATAGCCACGTGCGGGATCAGCCGCCGGGCTCGGGCTTCGTGTACGGCCAGGCGCTGTTCGACGCTGCGCTCGTGACCATGGTGGTCCACCTGACCGGCGGCAGCCAGAGCATCCTGGCGCCCGTGTACATCCTGCTGATCAGCGCCTACGCGTTGATGCTCCCGCTGCGTGGCGGTTTTCTGGTCGCCGCAATGGCGTGTCTTGCCTACATCGCGGACGTGGTCTGGGGGCAGGGTACCGCCATCGACACGGTTGTCGCGTTGCAGCTCACCATCTTCGTCTCAGTGGCGCTGGTGGTGGGGCTGATCAGCACGAAGCTGAAGCAGACCGGCGCCGAGCTAAGCTCGGTCGAGCATGCGCTCGAGCAGCTCCGCCTGGAGACCAGCGACATCTTGGGTAACATCCCGACTGCCGTGCTGACGATCGATGGGGAGGGGCGGTTAGCCTATGCGAACCCGGCGGCGGAGCAGCTTCTCCGCATCGATGTCCACGAATGGATCGATCGGCCCGTGCTGGATGAGCTGGGCCATCGTTCGGCCGGACTGAGACGGGCTTTGGAACGCACGCGCAGTCACCGCATGGCCGTGGCGAGCGCGGAGATTCGGGTGCGTTATGACGAAGGAAGCGTTCCCGTCGGGATCAGCACGGCGCTGTTAGAGCGCCGCCAGGGACCGCCGTCCGTCACCGCTATCATGCGCGACATCTCCGACCGCAAGCGGCTCGAGCAGTTGCGCCAGCGGAGCGAGCGACTGGAAGCGGTCGCCGAGCTGTCGGCTGCGCTGGCCCACGAGATCAAGAACCCGCTGGCATCGATCAGCAGCTCGGTTCAGCAGCTCGGCGCGAAGCGCGGGGTAGATGAGGACGATCAACTTCTTTCGACGCTCATCCTCAAGGAATCTGACCGGTTGGCGCGGTTGCTCAGCGACTTCATCGACTTCGCCCGTGTGCGTATCGAGCGGACCAAGGAGTTGGATCTCAGAGACGTCACGCGCCACGCGATAGACGTGGTTCGTCAGCACCCCGCCTATCGGCCTGAGATCCAGATCGAGACCCGACTCGACGAAAGGCCGGTGCTGCTGGAGGGAGACGAGGACCTGCTGCACCGCGTGGTCACCAATCTTGTGCTCAACGCCGTGCAGGCCGCGCCGCGGGATCGTGACTGCACGGTGAAGCTTGAAGTGCGTCACGCGGACGGCGCGGCCCTTCCGGACGAGGTGCAGATTTCGCACCCGGTGATGCTCAGCGTGTGGGACAATGGACCGGGGATCGCCGAGGAGGATCTGAAACGGATCTTCGACCCCTTCTTCAGCAAGCGACGCGGTGGTTCCGGCCTCGGGCTGGCGATCGTTCACCGGGCCGTTCGCGAGCATGAGGGCAGCGTGCTGGTCTCGTCGCACGTCAGCACAGGCACGCAGTTCACGGTGTACCTGCCGGGCGAGCTCGAGCCCGGCCGTGGTTCTTAGGGAGGAGATAGCAGTGGCGGAAACGAAGCCTCGGATATTGGTCGTCGACGATGAAGAGAGCCTCGTCGACACCTTGTCGGTGTTGCTGAAGCGGGAAGGTTTCGGCGTGATCCCGGCCCTTTCTGGGGACGAGGCCATCACGCGGCTGGACGAGAGACCGGACGTGGTGCTCACCGATATCCGCATGCCGAAGGTGAGCGGGATCGATGTGCTGGCCGAGACGCGCTCGCGGCACCCGGACGTGCCAGTCGTGCTGATGACGGCGCAGGCGTCTCTGCAATCGGCCATCCAGGCCGTGAATCAAGGCGCCTTCTACTATGTGCAGAAGCCGTTCACCAACGACGAGCTACTGGCCATCCTGAACAAGGCGCTCGATTTCGGCCGGGTCAAGTCCGAGAACCGCACCCTGAAGAGCGAGATCCGGCGCCGACAGCGCTCGGCGGCCGGCAAACCCGTCGGCCGCTCGAGGAACTTCCTCGAGGCGCTCGAGGTGGCCGAGACGGTCGCGCCGACCGAGTCGACGGTGTTGGTGCAGGGCGAGAGCGGGACCGGGAAAGAGGTGCTGGCCCGCTACGTTCACGAACTCTCTGATCGAGCGGAGCACTCCTTTCTCAGCATCAACTGCGGCGCGTTGCCCGAGAGCCTGCTCGAGTCGGAGCTATTCGGACATGTGAAAGGAAGCTTCACCGGCGCGTTGCGCGACAAGCAGGGGCTGTTCGTTGCGGCGAACGGGGGCACCCTCTTCCTGGACGAGGTCGGCGAGATGGTGCCGGCGACGCAAGTGCGTCTACTGCACGTGCTGCAGAACGGCGAGGTGATCCCCGTAGGCGCGACGGAGCCGGCGCAGGTCGACGTTCGCATCATTGCCGCGACGAACGCCGATCTCGAAGAGAAGATCCGGCACGGGGCGTTCCGAACCGACCTCTTCTACCGCCTCAACGTGATTGCCATTCACCTCCCCCCGCTGCGAGATCGTCGAGATGACATACCGCTTCTGGCGGCGAACTTTTTGCGGCGGTTCGCCGAGCGACGCGGTGGCGAGCCGAAGCACCTCGCCGAAGACACGCTCGACGCGCTGCTGGGTTACGATTGGCCCGGAAACGTGCGCGAATTGGAGAACGCCCTCGAGCGCGCCGTGGCGATGGTCCAAGGGGAGATCATCGGCCGCGATGTCCTGCCGCGACGCGTAATCGAGCGTAAGGCGATGCCCCTGGTCAGTGAGGAAGCGCCGGCGAACCCGCCCCTGGAGATCGTCGAGCGAGCCTACATCGAGTGGGTGCTCAAGGCCGAGGGGGGCAACAAGACCCGGGCGGCGGAGGTTCTCGGCATCGACCCATCCACCCTTTACCGCAAGCTGGCCCGCTTCGAGGCGGACAAGTGATCTGCCGCTTGGCCCGCGCCGCGTCGCACGGCGCTCGGCCCTCATTCTGCTAAACCTCGCTCGGCCGAGTGGAGGAAAGAAGCGCGGGAGGCGTGGGGGGCGTGGTGGTGGATAGGGCGAGCTCGCGGAGCAATGGGGTCGCCCCTGCACAGGTGCTCGTCATCGCGATCGCGGCCGCGCTGATCGTCCGGGGCGCGCTCCTCTGGCTGCGCGGGCCTTACCTCGATTACGATGAAGCGATGTACCTGCTACTCGCCCGCAGCTTTAGCGCGGGCGAGGGGATGGTGCTCAACGGGCTACCGCATACGGCGCTGGGTCCGCTGGTCCCCATGCTCACGGCCGTGCTCGGTGCTCTGGTGGGCGAGAACCTGTTGCTTGCGCAGCGTATCGTGTCGGCGCTGGCGGGCAGCCTGCTCCTGGTCCCTGTCTGGTATCTGGTCCGTCACAGCGTTGGAGAGCGCATCGCCGAGATCGCGGTCACGCTGCTCGTGGCCTGGCCCGCTCTGATCGACGTCGCGCCCAAGCTTGGCCCGATGTGGTCGCACATGTACGCGGGCAGCGAGCCGGTCTTTCTCTTCCTGCTTTTCTCTTCGTTCGCCGTGGCTGAGGCGGCGCTCGGTCGACGTGGCTTGTCTGGTCTGGCCCTGAGCGGTTTGGCGGGTGCCTGTCTGGCGCTCGCCTATCTCTGCCGGGCGGAGGCAATCGTGCTCGGCGCCCTCTATCTGATCGTGCGTGGCGTGGCCTGGCTGCGGCAGCGCGAGCGCGCGTGGTGGCAGGTGTATCGCACACTCCCGTTCGCTCTCGCGGGGCTCGTGCTCGTCGCGATCCCCCACCTGATCTATCTGCATCGCGTGAGCGACGCCTGGATCATCAGTGGTCAGCCTGAGGTGATGCGTCCCGCCGCGGAGACGCTGCAGGAAACCTTCCGGCACGAGCGCCACCTGGACAGCTACGTGCAGACCTGGTACAGGCTGGATGCCGCGCATTCGTACCTGCTCAATCCGTACTGGGGCACGCCCGAAGGCATGTCGCGGGACACGCAGGTGGCGCAGTTCGCCCGGATCGCGGCGCTCGAAGCGCCGGTGAGGCGCAGCTGGCCCGCACGAATCGTCAACCGGATCTGGAATTACGGCTACATGCTCTGGGGCCTGAGCGGGCCGCTCTTCGCGCCGTTCGTCGTGCTTGGCGTAATCGTCTCACGACGACGGGAGGTGCCGCCGTTCGTGGTCGCGGCCTTCGCGGCCAGCATCGTCACGAGCCTCTATCTCGCCGTCTTGCCCCGCTTCTTCCTCTATCTGGCACCGGCGCTCGCCGTTTGGTCGGCTTACGGGGTCGACGCCGTCGCGCGGTTTCGTGGGAGATTCGATCTGCGGCGACCGCTTGTAGCTCTGCTGATCGTGCTCTCGCTTCTCTACGTGGGGCGGCGCGTGACGGGGCAGCTTGCCATCGATCTGAAGTTTGCCGCGGCGGAGGACCGCCGCGCCGCTGAGAATCTGGCCGCCGCAATACCGGATGTTAAGCGCGTTTTGCACTGGCACCCGCGCTTCGCCTATTGGGCCGGGTGGGACTGGCGCGCGCTCCCGGTCACGAGCTTGGATGGGCTCGCGCATTATGCGACCGGCCTTGGGGTCAACCATGCGCTGCTCACCAGGGTCGGCTACGCGCCGGTGAAGTCGGATGTCCAGCACCTCCTGGTGATCCTCGATCGAGATCTTCGGGCTCGCTTGGCGACGCTCGAAGGGCGAGGTAGTGGCCGGCACGTTCACCCCCGAATGGTGTTGAGCGCTGTCTCTCCAGTTGCCGGGTATGCGACCGGTAGGCTCCGCCTCGATCGGCCGCAGGCACGATGAACCGTCCGAAGGGTTTGCAGGCCGCCGGACTCGGCCTGATCGCGCTCGCCGCGGCGCTCGTCGGGGTGAGCTTGTTGCCCTGGGCGACGTGGCTCGGTTTCGCGCGGGCGACGGAGAGCGCTGCCTACGGCGACACGGTCCTGGCGTGGCTGGTGTGGAGCGTCGCCATCGGAGTGGTCGCGTGGCTCGCAACCCGGTTGGCCGGTCGCCGAGTCGACGAGTTCCTCGATCGCTATCTCGAGAAGGTGCGTGCGCTGCCGGGTCTCGTCTGCGGCGTGACGCTTGCCGCGGCCGCGTTCGCGGCGGGCGCGATTCTCTCCCGGATACTGTTCGCTCACAACCCGCACCTGGTCGATTCGGTCGCACAGCTCTTCCAGGCGAAGATCTTCGCCGGAGCGAGTCTGACAGCGCCGGCCCCGCGCGAATTCGAGTTCTTCGCCGCCAGCCATTTAGTGCAGCACGCCGGCCGTTGGTTCTCACAGTACCCGCCCGGTCATCCGATGCTGCTGGCGGCCGGCGTGCTGGCCGGTGTTCCCTGGTTGGTGAACCCGCTGTTCGCGGCCGGCACGCTCGTCTTGATCTACGCGGCGGCGCGCCGGCTCCTTGGTGAGGGGAGCGCCAGGCTCGCGGCGCTGCTGCTTCTGCTCTCGCCGTTCGTGCTGTTCATGAGCGCGAGCTACATGAACCACGTCACCAACGCCTTCTTCCTCGCACTCGCCCTGTTGGCCGCGGTCCAGGCGGACGAGGCGGAGGCGCGGGCCGGCTGGCCGCTGCTCCTGGGCGCGTCACTCGGCTGTGCCGCGATGATCCGGCCGCTGGAGTCGGTCGCTTGGGCGGTGGTGCTGGGTATCTGGCTACTGGTGCGCCGTGGTTGGAAGCCAGCCGCTCTGGCTGGGGGTGCGGGCCTGGTCAGCGTGATGCCGCTGCTGGCATACAACGCGCTCACCACCGGCCACCCGTTACGCTTCGGCTACATGCTGCTCTGGGGTCCTGGCCACGGACTGGGCTTCCATACCGACCCCTGGGGTGAGCCGTTCACACCGCTCAAGTCGTTCGCAGTCACGGCGCTCGATTTCCAGCGCCTGAACGTGATGCTCTTCGGGTGGCCTTTTCCGTCGCTGCTGTTCCTGGTGGCGGCGCTGCTGCTCGCCGCCATCGACCCGCGCCTTCGGCGGGTCGCGGCGCTGCTGGTGCTCCTGCTGCTGGCCGCGCCGGCTGCGTATTTCTTCTACTGGCACCGGGACAACTACCTTGGACCACGCTTTGTCTATCCCTCGGTCATCCCGGCCCTTCTGCTGACCGCACTCGGTATCGCGGCGCTCGACGCGCGGCTGGGCCGCTGGCGTCCCGCACTTCGGCTGACCGTGCTGGCCGCGGTCCTCTTCGGTTTCGCTGTCAAGCTGCCGGGCAGCGCGGGGGTGATCTCCGGGATGGAGGCGGAGATGAAGCTCGACCCAGAAACGGAGACGCGCCGTCTCGGGTTGGACCGCGCGCTGGTGTTCGTGAGGGTCGGGTGGGGAAGCCGTCTCGTCGGTCGGCTCTGGGGCTGGGGAATCCCCGCCGCCGAAACGGAGCAGACGTTTCGGCTTGTCGATGGCTGCCGCTTGCAGCACGCTCTGGACGACGCGGATGCTCGGGTCGCGGGGGGCGCCGATTCGGCCGATGCGCGCGCCCAACTTCGCGGGCGACTCGCCGCCTGGCGCGTGATGCAGCTTCCGGCCAAGAAGGGGCTGCTAGCGGATGGGAGCGTGCGTGTCGACACCACGCGGACGCTGTCGGCCACCTGCTCCCGTGAAGTGGTCCGGGATCAGTCCGGCTTCACCCACTATGGCACGCTCGTCTGGCGCAACGATCCCTGGCTCGAGCGGGGCA
Source organism: uncultured Gemmatimonadota bacterium (assembly GCA_964347085.1). Taxonomy (GTDB): domain Bacteria; phylum Gemmatimonadota; class Gemmatimonadetes; order Palauibacterales; family KS3-K002; genus CAYFXF01. Next base: position 12,365 of record CAYFXF010000039.1, read on the forward strand.
TCGTCTACGCCCGCTACCTGGAGCCGGACCGGAACGCGCGGCTCGCGGCACGCTATCCCGGCTACCCGACCTTCCTCTACGCGCCGCTCTCCTCGAGTCGGGGAGCGAGGCACGTACTCAGCCGTCTGCCGCTTGCGAGCCCCCCGTCGCTCCGGCCGAGTGGCGCAGAACCGGAGGGACGTCGGTGACGACGGCTCCGCTCAAGGACGCTGGATACGCGCGTCTCGTCGCCATCGCCCTGGGCGTCGTGATTGCGGCGTTTGGCGTCTGGGCTCGTCGGCGTCAACTACGACGACGGCATCTACGCCCTGCTGGCTCGGGCCCTGGCGCGTGGCGACGGATACCGTCTGACCTTCATCCCGGGGGGCCCGCCCGGCGTCAAGTATCCACCGCTCTACCCGCTGACCCTCGTTCCCTTCTGGACGCTGGCGAGCGGCCAGGATGCGGCGCTCTGGGGGATGAAGCTGGCGAATGGCATCTACGTTGGCGTCGCCGCCGGTCTCTTCACGCTGCTTCTGGCGAACCTCCGGCTCATGCCCGTGAACGCGGCCGCGGTCGTGGCGCTGTTGAGCTTCGCCTCCGGCTCGATGATGCTGATCACGGCCGGCGTGCTCTCCGAGCCGCTCTATCTCCTGCTGCTCTTTGCGGGGCTGTGGGTCGCGGACAGCACGCGGCGGGACGCGAGCCGCACCCGTCTTGTCCTGGCCGGACTTCTCGTCGCTCTCGTCGCTTTGACCCGGATGGTGGGGGTGGCTCTGCTGGCCGCCGTGCTGTTCGGCGCCTGGCGGCGCCTTGGGCGTGGAAGAACGACCGTCGTCGCCGCTGCGGCGCTCCTCGTTCTCGTGCCGTGGCTCCTCTACACGCTGGCGTTCGCGGACCAGATCCCCGAGGTACTGGTGCCGCGGTACGGATCATACGCGCAGCTCTATCTCTCCAACCTGGCCGGCCGACCGCTGGCCGCGCTCGAGATCGGCGTCACCAACCTGGGCGCCGTCCTCGAGACGCTGGGGGGGAAGCTCGTCCCGCAGGTCGGCGCCGCTCCGCGGTCGCTTGTCGGCGCGCTTCTGCTCGGGTTTGCCCTGTTGGGCTCTGTCGCGACCTACCGCTCAGCACCGGCCACCGCGCTCTATCCTTGGCTCTACCTGGGTATCGTTTCCCTCTGGTCGTTTCCGCCCTTTCGCTTCGTCTTCGTCCTGTTTCCGCTGCTGCTGGCGCTGGCGACGCTCGGCTTCGTTCGCGTTGTCCGCCGAGTCGGTGCAGGGCACGGGGAGCGCGGCGTTCGGAGCGGCTGGCGGTCGCCCCGGACCGTCGGACTCGCGTTGGGCGCCGCCCTGCTCACCAACCTCGCCTATCGCGAAGGGCGAGCCCTCACCCGGCGGGTTTGGGACGGGGCCGAGCTGGACAGGTCGGCCGCGAGCGCTGAGGTGATCGCCTGGGTGCAGCGGAGCACGGATGAGGACGACATAGTGGCCTACGAGTTCGATCCTCTGATCGCGCTTCACACAGCCCGACGGGCCGTACCGAACAACTACGAGCCCGTGCACCTCTGGTACGGCAGGTCGCAGCCAGCGGCCGAGCCGCTCGCGCTACTGTTGCGCGATATGGGCGTGGACTACCTGGCCGTGCGGGCAAACGTGCCGCTGGCGGCGGCCCCGGTCGACGCGTTGATCGAGCGCTATCCAGAGAGCCTGAGTTTGGAGCACGTGACCGAGCGGGGCGCGTTCATCTTCGCGACGAACCTGGGGAGGCGGCCCGGCGAGCCCCAGGGTAGCGGGGACGCCGCACCGGTCCAGCGCGGTGCGGCCGCCGAGGTGAGTCGGCGTTGAGCAGAGCGAACGAGCTGCGGCCCGTCCCGGGACGGTTGGCGTTGGCGGTCGCTGTCGGCGTCGCCGTGCTGGCCGTCCTCGTGTACGCCAACTCGCTGGCCAACGGCTTCGCCTACGATGACGTGACGATCATCGAACGGCGCGACCTCGTACACGGGCTGGAGCGGGTCGGCGAGCTCTTGCGGGCGGAGTACTGGCCCGAGCGGTACAGCAGCGGCCTTTACCGACCGCTCACCCTCTTGAGTTTCGCCGTGGAGTGGAGCGTCTGGCGCGGCAACCCCGTCGGCTTTCACCTGACCAACGTGCTCTTGCATGCGGCGGTGAGCGCTGCGGTCGTGCTGCTGCTGCTCCGCTTCTTTCCGTTGTGGGCGGGCCTGGCAGGTGGAGCCGTCTTCGCGGTCCATCCGGTCCATACCGAGGTCGTGGCCAATGTCGTGGGAAGGGGCGAGTTGCTGGCTGCCGGCTTCACGCTGCTGGCCTGCCTGATCTACGTGTCCTCGTCGCGGCGCGACCGTTTCACTTGGGGATCGATCGCGCTGATCAGCGGGTGTTACGCGGCCGCTCTTCTCTCCAAAGAGATCGGGATCGTACTCCCGGCGCTTCTGCTGCTCAGCGACCTGACGCGTCGAGCAAGCCGGGTCAGGACCGGGCTAAACAGCTATGTGCGGAGGCGTGCGCCGGCCTTCCTCGCCCTGGCTAGCGTGATGCTGGGCTTCTTCGCTCTCCGCTGGTGGGTGCTCGGAACGCCGCTCCAGCACGTCGCCAACCGCACGTTCGTACCTGATGCGACGTTCACCACGCGGCTCTTCACGATGGCGCGCGTTTGGCCGCGCTACCTCGAGCTGCTGCTCTTCCCGACCCAGCTCAACGCCGACTACGCGCCGCCGGTCATCTTGCCGGCGAGCGAGCTCACCGGGCTCGGGGCGCTGGGGATCTTCCTCGCCGCTTCCTTTCTCCTGCTCGCACTCTCCCTGCTGCGGCGCGCCCCAGAGCTCAGCCTGGCCGTGGGTTGGGGAGCGGTGGCCTTGCTGCCGGTCTCGAACCTGATCGTCATAGCGGAGATCGTTCTGGCCGAGCGGACCCTGTATCTGGCGTCGGTGGCTGTGGCGATCGTTGCGGCGCTCGTGCTGGCGCAGGTTCGCTCGACCGCCCGTCGCCATGCCGTCCTGGGCGTGGGGCTGTGGGTCCTCGGCTTCGCGGTCGTGACCGTGAAGCGCAACCCGGTCTGGGCGACCACGGAGACCGTGCTCGAGGACGTACGCCGGCGCTACCCGGATTCATCGCGTGCCCTCTGGTGGGAGGCCGACGACCTTCTGCAAGAAGGCGACTGGGAAGGGGCAAGAGACCTCTACCGGAGGTCACTGCGGGCCTGGCCCTACCACGCCCCTTACCTGGCACAGTTCGCGCTCCAACTCAACGATCGAAGCGAGCTCGCGGAAGCGGAGCTGAACGCGGCCCGCGCGGTCGAGCTCGCCCCCGAGTACGCAGATCACCACAGCTTGCTGGCCCTGATCCGCCTGCGCCGCGGCGACTTCGAAGGCGTGCTCCGCACGATCGCGCGCGGGCTCGAGGCCACCGGGGGGGAGCCCGTCTTCTTCAAGCTTCGCGCAGAGGCGCTGGCGGGTCTGGGCCGATACGGAGAGGCCGTCGCTGATTTTCGCGCGTACCTCCGCCTGCGTGATGGGCCCATCGGCTGGCGAGAGTGGCTGAGTCTGGCGTTGCTCCAGGCCGGCGCCGGGGACACGGCAGCGGCCCGGGCCTCCCTCGACTCGCTGCGCCGGGCCCCCGGGGCCGATCTGGCGGCCGCCGACTCGCTGGCGGCGGAGCTGCAGGGCCTACCTTAGTGTGTTACAATTAGTTAGGGCACATTTGTGAGCCACCACCCCGGTTGAGCCTTCTTGGGGGGGCGCCCACGCCGCGGGATGCGAACGGGGTTGCAGAATGCAGGCTAAGACGGGGCTCCGGCGCTGGTCCCGGGGCCCGCGCAAGCTGCCTAAGGCGTTATTTCAGATAGACTTAGGTTGCGTGCCCACCGATTGGCCCCAAGCTTGCCGCTTCCAGCGGGCGGAAGCCTGTGGACTACGCCTGTGAGCGGTAGCAACAAGGAGGAAGGATGAACTCGAAGGGTTTCACGCTGATCGAACTTCTGATCGTGGTCGTGATTATCGGCATTCTGGCCGCGATCGCGATTCCGAAGT
>CAYFXF010000040.1:0-7275 GCA_964347085.1 uncultured Gemmatimonadota bacterium
GAAAGTCGCGATCCTGCGGGAGCTCGACCCGGTCACTGGCGAAGTGATCAGCCAGACGGACTCGGTGATCGAGACCGTCCCCGGCACCTCCACTTTCGCCGGCCAGCTCGACATCGATCTGGGCGGCGACCGCGGCGTGCAGGAGGTCAAGCACCGCTTCACGTTGACCGACGCCAGCGTCGGTGACGGGGTCGGCTTCTATACCGATGTCGTGGTAACTATCGAGGAAGGGGGCCCCGCAGCTGCGCCCTCAGCCGCGCAGGCCCTCTGGGTCCAGTACACCGACCAGAAGGGGACGCCGGACAACTTCGTCGACGATGTGGAAGGCCCGGCGACGGGTGTGTTCGGCACCTTTGATCCGGTGGCGCCACGCCTCTTCAGCGAGGCCGATTTCACCCAGTCGGCGGGGATCGGCGGCGTGCGGGACGGCGTCGAGGTGGCGGTCGAGATCCGTAACCTGCCGCGGCCGCCGATCGGCTTCTACTACGAGGGCTGGCTCACCGGCCCGAACGGGAACCGCCTGTCGCTGGGGCCGATCACCTCGCTGCCGCCCGAGGCCGTGAGCTTGTTCGACGCTGACATCGACGAGAGCCTGCCGAGCGTGACGCCCACCGGTATCCGCTTCGCGTTGGCGAGCGGTGCTGTCGCCTCGGACGCGATCGTCAGCCAGGTCGGCGGCGAGTTCCAGATCAACCTCTCGAGCTTCTTCCTGACCCTGGAGCCGAAGCTGGGCGGCGCCGGCAAGAACATCGCGGACGTCGAGGTCGGCGCGTTGCCGACAGAGACGATCATCGATCGCTTGCGGAATCCGTAAGTCGATCGTCGGGCCCGTCCCTCGCGCAGCTGAAGCGGCCCCGGACCCCGGGGCCGCTTTCTTGGGTACCAGATGTGACTGTCAAACAGATCTGCGAGTCTAAACATGAGGCAGCGGCCGTCCGCGGAGCGGCGGTTGACAACGGAGGTGAGCACCGCTTATGGAAGTGCCGCGGTGGCCCGGCTCGTGACGAACCCGTAGCCCCGCTTTTTCCGCTCGACCCTTGGGAGGAAGCAAGACCGATGAAGTACCGACTTTTGAACGCAGCGCTCGTCTCCGTGGCGGCATCGCTCGCGGCCCTCTCCGCCTCACCCCTAAGAGCTCAGACCTGCCCTCTCGAGGGGAACGACAGCACCAACAAGGCGGCCTCGCTGATCCAGGAGGCGCGTGAGTTCGACGACGCGGCCGCACAGCTCAAGCGGTACGAAGGCGCGCTGGAGGCGCTCAGGGCGGCGCTCGCGATGGACGCGAGAGATCCGGCGGCGCTCTGGCTGCTGGGCGAGGCGTACATCGGACTCGGCAACTATGCCGCCGCCGACTCGGCGCTCGACCGGCTGGTCGAGGCGGCGCCGGGTTGCGATGGTCGGGCCGAGCAGACGCGGCGCTCCGGCTGGGTGACTATGTACAACCGCGGCATCCGGGCGTTCAACGCCGGTGACATGGATGGGGCGCTCGAGGCGTTCGAGACGGCCAACCTGATCGACGAGGATTCGCGCTCCTACAATAACGCCGCCTACATCTACGAGCAGCGCGGCGACGTCGAGAGCGCGATCGCCACCTATCGCAAGTCGGCCGAGGTCGCGAGCGAGCCGGAGGCGGCGCGGGCTGCCACCATCAACCTCGCGGAGCTGATAACGGCGCAGGGGAGGGGCGAGGAAGCGTTGGGCATCTATGCCGACTACACCGCCGGCCATCCCGACGACGCGCTCGCCCGGATCAACTACGCCGTCCTCCTCTCACAGGCGGGTCGACCCGACAGCTCACGCGCGATCTTCTCGGATCTGCTGGCGAAAGAGGACCAGAGCTTCGAGGAGTGGAACCAGCTGGGTGTCGGGCTGATGCGCGCCTACGCCTACCGCGAGGCGATTCCGGCGCTGGAGAAGGCCCGCGCGCTCAAGCCGTATCATAAAGACGCGATGGCCAACCTGGTCGACGCGCTGATCGAGTCGGAGCAGCATGATCGCGCCTATCCGTTGGCGGACACCCTGGTCAACTGGTTCCCGTACGACGCCCAGAGCTACACGCGGCTGGCCCAGTGCCTGACCAGCCTGGACCGTGCTGGCGAGTCGCTGATCTTCCTGCAGCTGCAGCAGGCGCTGCCCATGGAGTTCGAGGGTTTGCACATGGTCGAGCGCGATGGCCACTACGTCGTGCGCGGCCAGGTCGTGGGGCGCGGCTCCGAGGCAGTAGGCCAAACGAAGTCGGTCCGCTTCGAGTTCCTGAGCCCTGCCGGCGAGGTCATCGCGGCCAAGCGGATCGAGTTCGCCGGTCCTCCCGCCGGCGGCAAGGCGCCGATCCGGGTCGAAGTGGACTCGGAGGACGCCGTGTCCGGGTTCCGTTACAGCAAGGCACAGCTCTAGGTCCGGGGACGGACGGGCGCGGTGCCAGACGCAGCCTGCGGCCGATGAGGGAAGCCGCTCGAAAATTCGCAACCGGTGTGCGCCCCGCCGGCTTCCTGCTGGTCGCCGGCCTCGGCGCGGGCTGTGGCGGTGACGGCGGGTTGCCGGTCGAGCCGATCGAGGGGCCGGGCGACTACACCCGCTCGTTCAGCTCGGGCGGCCGGACGCGCAGCTACGACGTGCACGTGCCGCCGGGTTACAGCCCGGCGGTGCCGGCCCCGCTGGTCCTCATCTTCCACGGCGTGCCGCGAGGTACCGGGATGCGCACCCTCACCGGGTTCGACGAGGTGGCGGACCGGGAGGGATTCATCGTCGTCTACCCGAACGCGGCCGAGAACCGCGATTGGGCGGTGGGCTGCGACCTCTGCACCTGGGCGGAACGGAACGGTGTGGATGACGTGAGATTCGTCCGCGACGTGATCGACAAGATGTCGAGCGACGCGTCGATCGACCGGGACCGGGTCTATGCGACCGGCTTCTCGCAGGGTGCCTTGTTCACGCTGCGGCTCGCCTGCGATCTCTCCGCCGAGATCACCGCGTTCGCCAGCGTCGCCGCGACGATGGTCGAGCCGGTGGCCGAGCGCTGTGCGCCTGTGCGGCCGGTGCCGATCACCCTCATCCTGGGCACCCTCGACCCGCAATTCCCCTGGGAAGGCCGCCAGGACGAGCTGGTCAACTCGCTCTCCGCTGATGCGACGACGCAGACGTTCGTCGAGCTGAACGGCTGTGATCCGACGCCCGCGGTCACAGCGCTGCCCGACATCGCCGACGACGGGACGACGGTGCGGCTCGAGGATTATCCGGGCTGCGACGGCGGCTCGGAAGTGCTGTTCTATATCGTGGAGGACGGTGGGCACACCTGGCCCGACGCGCCGGTCGAGTTCGGGCCGGGGGCCGGGCTCGAGACGCGCGACATCAGCGCGAACGAGCTGTTGGCCTCCTTCTTCAACCGTCACGCGATGTGACGAACCCCGCTACGACTCCTCTCGTTCTGTCCAACCTGATCAATTGACCCGTATCGCCCGGACGGTCGTGAGCGGCTCACGGCCCGGAGCCGTGACCTCGAGCTGGAAGGCGTAGGCCCCAGGCGCGAGCTCGGGCAAGCGGACGGCGAGCGAACGCGCCACGACCCCGTCTCTGGGGTCGACCTCCTCCTGCCAGGCGAGCGTGAGCGGGGCGCGGCGGCCGGCGAGGCCGAGCGACTCGGCGGCCCGGCGAAGCCAGCCTCTGCCCGTGCGGGCCAAGCTGAGCCTGACTTCGATCGCAGCCTCGCGCCGAGCCAACCCGTAGATCTCCCAGTAGAGGACGACGGACGCGCCCGAGCGCAGCTGAGCGGAGCCGCGGGCTCGCGGTAGGGCCGCCTCCAGCGTCGCGGGCAACGGTTCGCCCTCCTCGAGCAGGAGGAGGTCGGAGAGGGCGGCGAGCGGAGGTCGCACTGGGGAAAGTGGGACGGCGTAGCGGGCCCGCGCGACGAAGCTGTCGACCGGGGAGAACGCCTCCAGGCTCATCAGCACGGGCGCCGCCTCGACCGCGGCGCTCAGGACGACCCGCGAAGCGACCGGCGCGTCACGACGCTCGGCGACCTGCACACCGGGCGCGCGCGAGAGGATGAGCGCGGCCGCGGCCGGGGCGACGCCTGCGCGCCCCGCACCCCCCGCACCCCCCGCGCCCCCCGCGCCCTTCGCGTCGAGCGTGAAGGCGGCCACGACGATCGCCAAATCGCCGCGTGGGAAGACGGCCAGCTGGTGCTCGAGCGCCTCGAACGAGCTCGCGTAGGCCGGCGCGTAGCCGGAGCGTGGCCGGCCCGCGTTCAGACGCCAGGTCTCAGGCGGCAGGGCGAGCGCCGAGCCCCAAAAATCGCCGCGTGGGGCAAACTGCTGGCTCGTCGGCGGATGGTGGCTCACGACGCGCGGGCGGCCGGAGATGAGGCCGGCGGTCGGGCGCAGGCGTTCCCAGCCGGCGGGCCAGCCGTAGCGCACGAGCAGCTCGCGCAGGTCGCGACCCCAGGGGAGCCCGAACGCCGAGCGCGCCCGGTCCTGCATGCGGTCGACGGCCTGCCGGGCGAAGTGCTCGGTCCGGCGATCGTTGCCGGCGACCGAGTGGAGGGGGTCGGCCAGCCACCAGAAGCGCTCCTCGGCCGGCCGGCGCGAGCGGCAGTCGAGGCGGCGATATCGCCGGCGGGCGTCGCCGGTCAACAGGTGCGAGATATCGGTCCAGCGGCAGCGCTCCGCTTCCGGCATCATCTCTAACGCCAGCGCGAAGCTGCGCTCCGATTGCGTGTGGCGGCCGGCGGCGTGGAGCGCGTAGCCCGCGAGCGTCAGACACCAGCCGCGCTCCGCGGCCCGGCATCCACGCGCCGCCTGAAGCGCATCGGCGTGACGACCGGCTTCGACGAGATAGCGGACGTGCTGTCCGGCGATCCAGCTGTCTCCGGGCAGCAGAAGCGCGGCGCGGTCGAGTTCCGCGATCAGCCTGGCGCGCGCCTCGCTCACCCGGCTCGCCTCCGGCCTCGGCAGGTAGCCCGTCTCGTCGCGATCGTGACGGAGACAGAAGCGACCGACGATCTCGTCGCACGGTTCGCCTGACCCTGGTGCCCGCGGGAGGAGCCTCTGGCGCAAGTCCTCGAAGCGTGCCTGACTCGAGCGGGCGGCCGCGAGCACGCGTCCCGAGTCGACCGCGGCCCGGCTCTCCTGGGTCGCCCCAGGCTCGGGAGGCCAGAGGGTGTGGACCGCCAGTGCGAACGCGGTGAGTGAGACTCGAGCGGCTCGCATTTTTTTCCTGCCGTCCGGGTCGTGGGGCCGACCGGTCTACGCGTGGGAAGCATAGCCCGAGGGGGGCCGGCTCGACCAGCCGGCGGGGGGCGGGCGGGCCGCCGAGAAAGTCCCTTGAACTCTTGACAGTTCGGGAGCGAGGCCGTAAGGTGAATTTTGGCCTTATAAGTATTCACGCGACAACATCCAGGGAAGCGCAGGGGGATCCGGGGAAGTGCAGAGGGGCGCCGAGACGCGCCCCGCGTAAGTATAGATTTTCCTGGGAATTACGGAGATAGCTTCAGCGAGCGGAGGTCGCGAGGGAGCCTAACGTTGTTCGATTCCTTACATCTTAGAAGCGGGGCCGCAGTCCGCTGTGACCCCACCCCGCCAGCGCTGCCCGTGCGTGAAGGCCGAGCTGTAGCCTCCCCGCACGCCCACGGTCAGCGCGCAGTGTCGCGAGTTTGGACGCGCGCACGAGCCCGCCTTCGCGCGTGCCGTGTCTTAGGTGTTGGTGAACCGAATCGGTTCAGCCTTCTAAACGCAGGAGGGTAACACTTATGAGTGTAGAGACGGTTTGGCGACGTTTGCCGATCTCGGCGCTCTTGGGCGTGGCGGCCGGGTTCATGCTGCTGGCTGGTGCTCAGTCGGCGCAGGCCCAGGCGGTCATGACCGGGCGCGTAACGGACGCGGACGGTGCGCCGGTCGCGTTCGCCGAGGTCGCGATCGAGCGGCTCAACCTCTCCGCCTCGACGGGCGCGGACGGGACGTTCCGTCTGCTGGTTCCGGCGGCGCGGGTGAGCGGTGCGAGCGAGAGGGTAGTCGCGCGCGCGTTGGGCTATCGGTCGCAGAGCCAGTCGGTCACCCTGACGTCGGGTGAGATCCGGCTGGACTTCACGCTATCGCTCGACCCGCTCCGGCTGGAGGGGGTCGTGGCGACGGGCCAGGCGCTGACGACGACGCGTGAGCGTCTGGGTTACACGGTGAGCACGGTCGAGGCCGAGGACATCATCGACAGCCAGGAGGAGAACGTGGTGTCGGCGCTGGCGGGTAAGGCCCCCGGCGTGTGGGTGACCTCGTCGACCGGTGAGGCGGGCGGCGGCGCGTTCGTGAACATCCGCGGCTTCAACACGCTACTCGACTCGAACCAGCCGATCTTCGTGGTGGACGGCACACCGGTGGACAACAGCTCGTTCACCGGCTTTAGCAACACGGTCGCTGGGCAGGATCCGCGCGGCGGAACCGTCGTGCAGAACCGGCTGGCGGACCTGAACCCGGACGACATCGAGAGCGTCGAGATCCTCAAGGGCCCGGCGGCCAGCTCGATCTATGGCTCGGCCGGCGCCAACGGCGCGGTCTTGATCACGACCAAGTCGGGTCAGCGCGGCGTCACGCGATTCACGACCAAGCTGTCGTACTCGTTCGACGACGTGAACAAGACGGCCCCACTGCAGACGCAGTACGGGCGTGGGTTCGACGGCGCGCCGGAGGGTCTACCCGGCGAGAACTTGGGTAGCGCGACCGAGCGTGTCAGCTGGGGTCCGCAGCTTGAATGCTACCCGAACTGTGTGGTGGGTCAGGACGTCTTCGACCACGCCAACGAGATCTGGCAGACGGGGCACCGGGCGACGCTCGACCTGTCGCTCTCGGGCGGTGGCGATCGTACGACCTACTACCTGTCGGGCTCGTACGTGAACCACGAGGGTCCGATCGTCGGCAACAACGAGCTGGACAAGCTGAACATCCGGCTCAAGGCGACGCAGTGGATCCGGGACAACCTGTCGGTGAGCGGCAACTTCGCCTACACCGACCAGAACGGCGACCTGATCCAGATGGGCTCGAACGTTAGCGGCCTGTTGCTGGGCGCCTGGCGCACCGTCCCGGAGTTCAACAACCTGCCGTACCTCGATCCGGAGACGGGGCTCCACCGCTCGTACCGTGTTCCCAATCCGACCGAGTTGGTCGCGGGCCGCGGTTACGACAATCCGTTCTGGATCGCCAACGAGATCATCAACCAGACCGACGTGAGTCGCACGTTCGGTAACATCCGGACCGACTGGCAGGCGCTCGATTGGCTGGGCGGCATCAGCGA
>CAYFXF010000040.1:7285-16043 GCA_964347085.1 uncultured Gemmatimonadota bacterium
CTCGGCCTGACCGGTCTGGTCGGCGCCGACTATGCGAACGACGACCGTTTTTCGCTCTTTCCGAAGAGTTCATCGGAACAGCCCCAGGGGCGGGTGCTCCGGGCCGCCTTCAGGACGTTCAACATCGACGGGAGCATCCTGGCGACGGGTGAGCGAACGTTCAGCGACGAGCTGCGGGGCAGCCTTACGGTGGGTTACAACCTGAGGCAGGAAGAGACGACGACGAACAACGTTGGCGGAGACAACCTCATCTTCCTTGCGGAAGAGCTCGATTTCGCCTCCGCCATCTTGCCGGATGAGTTCAAGTCAAAGGTGAGGACGGACGGCTACTTCGCCGAGGCGAACGTCGATCTCTGGAATCAGCTCTACTTGAGTGGCCGCGTGCGTAACGAGGGCAGCTCGACCTTCGGGCCGGACACCGATGAGCGTTTCTGGTATCCGAGCTTCAGCGGGGCGTGGACGTTCACGCGCCTGCCGCAGCTGGCCGAGCTGGACTGGCTGTCGTTCGGTAAGCTGCGCTTTGGCTATGGCGTCGCGGGTAAGGCGCCGTCGGTCTTCTCGAACGTGGCTTCCTTCACCGCCACGACCTTTGGCGACGGCTGGCTGAACGTCGGTCTCCGTTCGATCTACCTGGGTCGTGAGGGCGTGGTGACCGAGACCGGCCAGGCGAACACGGCGATCGAGCCGGAGAGGACCAGGGAGTGGGAGTTCGGCGGCGACCTGGCGTTCGTGAACTCGCGGGTCGCTCTCGGCGTCACCTACTACGATCAGCTGACCACCGACGCCATCCTCGACCTCCCGCTGCCGCCGAGCACCGGCTTCGGGTCGGTGCCGAGGAACGGGGCCGAGTTCGAGAACAAGGGCTGGGAGGTCACGCTCGACCTGATCCCGGTCCAGCTCGAGAACTTCAGCTGGGAGCTGGGCGCGCAGTGGTCGCGTAACCGCAGCAAGGTGCTCGAGCTGCTGGGTTCGGAGGGTACCGGCATCGGCTTCGGCTTCTTCAGCGGAAGTAACAGGATCGCGAAGGACCTTTGCGGGATCACGGCCGACCAGCCCTGCCCCTTCGGCATCCTTTGGGGCCAGGACTGGGTCCGCTTCGGTCGCGGCATCGTACTCCCAGGGGTCGGGAACATCGACGAGGTCTTCAGCGGCTGGTCGGCGGGCGACCGCTACATCGATGACGATGGCTTCCCGATCGAGGACTCGCAGAACCGGGTGATCGGCGACCCGAACCCCGACTGGCTGGGCAGCCTGCGCACGACGTTCCGGGTCTACAAGAACCTGCGCGTGTCAGCCCTCTTGGACCGCAAGAGCGGTGGAGACATGTGGAACGGGACGAAGGGCGCGCTCTTCTTCTTCGGCACACATGCCGAGACGCTGCCCTTCCACGGCGCGGGCGTCCAGGACTTCGTGTTCGACGGTGTAGGCCCCGGCGCCGGCACGCCGGTCGACCTGAATTGGAAGACCTGGGGTTGGAGCGGTCCGGGCAGCGGCTTCACCGGCCCGAGCATACAGTTCGTCGAGGATGCCAGCTACACGAAGCTGCGTGACATCTCGGTCACCTACTCGCTCAACCAGGAGTGGGTGAAGCAGCTCGGCTTCAACAACATCGACGTGACGGTGAGCGGCCGTAACCTGAAGACCTGGACCGACTACACGGGCATCGACCCGGAGTCGAACCTGGTGGGTCAGACGATCGGCCGCGGTATAGATTACTTCAACCACCCGCAGACCCGGTCGTGGGTGTTCAGCGTGAACTTTGTCCGTTAAGGAGGACCGCTTGGGAGGGAGCGGCGCGCGCCGCTCCCCTCCCGATAGACTAGGAGATGCGCAAGATGAGATATGCAAAGTGGTTACGCTGCGCGGTCGCCGCCGGCCTCCTGACGGGCTGGACGGCTGCCTGCGATTTCATCGAGCCCACCGCGCAGAACCCCAACACTGTGCCGAACGCGTCACTCGACCAGCTCTTCGTGGCGAGTCAGGTGAACGCCTGGTTCTTCAACGAGGGGGACCTCTCGCGGCTGATCTCGGTGTGGATGCAGCAGATGGCGGGCACGGACCGCCAGTACCAGGATTTCGACAATTACCTGTCGATCAACGAGTCGACCGCGACCGTTGAGTTCGCCCGCGTGTACGGGAGCGGTCAGTCGCGGACCGGCGGCGGCCTGCTCGACCTGCGGAACGGGATGGCGCTGGCCGACGAGGCCGGGCGGGCCCCCTACAAGGGTATCCTGCAGGTGCACGAGGCCTTCCTGATGGGGATGGCCGCGAGCATCTGGGGCGATATTCCTTACTCGCAGGCCGTGAACCCGGAGTTCCCGACGCCTGTGCTGGACGACCAGGCGGCGGTGTACAGTGCCGTGCAGAGCCTGCTGGATGATGCGATCAGCAACCTGAACGGCTCGGGCGAGGGCCCGGGGAGCGTGGACTTCATCTTCGGCGGCGACGCGGACGCCTGGGAGGCGGTCGCCTACACGCTGAAGGCGCGCTTCCACTTGCACTTGGTCGAGGTGGACGGCAACAGCCGCTACCAGCAGGCGGCGACGGCCGCGGCGAACGGTGTCCAGGCGGCCTCCGGCAACTGGACGTCGCTACACAGCAGCCAGGTCCAGGAGAGCAACCTCTGGAACCAGTTCCAGAGCGACCGGTCGGGCTACATCTCGGCCAACTCGGTGATGGTGGAGCTCTTGGACAAGGACCAGGACCGTGCCTACGACCCGGCGGTGGACGACGATCGTCTGCCGATCTACTTCACGACGGGAGTAGCAGGTACGGCGTTTGAGGGCCTGTACATAGGTTCGCCGGCGGGGTTGCCGCCCGGAGACCCGAGTGCGGACGGCTCGAACCTCAACGTGCCGGGCCGGGCCGACTACGGTCAGCCGGTCGTCTCCTGCTGGGAGAACCACTTCATCCTGGCGGAGGCCGAGAGCGCGCTGGGCAACGACGGCGCGGCTCGCGGGCACCTCCAGGCAGGTCTCGATTGTCAGGAGGACTACTGGGGTGGCCTGGGCTTCACGATCGATCTCGGCACGGTCGATGCCGGCCTGGCCGGCAACGCGCTGTTCACGGAGATCGTGGAGCAGAAGTACGCGGCCCAGTTCCTGAACATCGACGTCTGGAACGACTTCAAGCGTAACTGCCTGGCCGGGCTGATTCAGCCCACGCCGGGCCAGACCGAAATCCCGTCGCGTCTGATCTACCCGGCCGACGAGCGGGAGACGAACCCGAACATCCCGGCGCCCGGAGTCGATCCGAACGACGACAAAAACGACAACGACCCGAACAGTTGCTTCTGACGTCTAGAACCTTAGCTGTCGCACTGCCGGTCGCGCTGCTGCTCCTCGCAGCCTGCGCGACCGGCGGCGGCAAGGTCGCGCCGGAGGAAGAGGTCAGCATAACGGTGGAGAACGAGTTCTTCCCGCGCACCGACCTCACGGTCCGGATCGTGACGCCGACCGGCCTGCTTCAGGTGTTGGGGTCGGTGCCGCCGGGCGGCTCGCGGACGCTGCGCTACGATCGGCGGCTCTATCAGGACTTCTACCAGCTGGTCGCCGAGACGGCGCGCGGTGAGAGCTTTTCCTCGCAGCCCTTCATCATGTTCCCCGGGGCCCGGGTCAACTGGTCGCTGCCTACTAACAGCCTAAACGTGTTTGCCCGCGACGGCGGGTAATGACTGCGATGTTTCTGAGAACCTCCAGCGGGTTGCGGCGCGGGGTCGCACTGGTGCTGCTGATCCTGGTGGGTGCGTGCATGAACTACGTGCCTGCGAGCGTCGAGCAGGTCAAGCGGCCGGATCGCGTGCGTGTGCGCCTCTCGGTGCCCGGCACTTACGAGTTGATGGACTTGACGGCCAACCGCGTCATCGAGATCGATGGCGAGGTCGTGCGCTGGGACGACGAGGAGCTCGTGCTCTCCGCCTGGTGGCTCGCGGGCGAGGGCGGCCTGGAGTTCCGCGGTGTGGGTGAGACGGTCGTCGTACGCCGCGAGCACATCGGGGAGATCGAGCGGCGCAAGGTCTCGCCGGTCAAGACCGCCGGGCTGATCGGGGCAGGCGTCCTGGCCACCGCGCTGGGTGTCGCGACCCTAGCCTCGCCCGGCGGCACGGCTGGCGGGGCTGGCGAGGGGGAGGAGAAGTAGACTCGCTCCGTCCCTCCTTGTACGAGCTCGACCTGGCAGAGTCCTAACCTCTTCACTTGCCTTCACAACCCGACGCCGTAGCTTGGGGTGCGCGCGCCTCCCGTTCGAAACCGTTCCGCCGAGGTGAGCCGGTGCCGAAGTTCAGACCCGTACGCGAACAATTGGCATTGATCCGGGAGGAAGTGGCGGAGATCATCCCGGAGGACGAGCTCGCCCGCAAGCTGGAGCGCTCGCTCGACAGCGGCCGCCCGCTCATCGTCAAGGAGGGGTTCGACCCGACACGCCCGGACCTCCACCTGGGCCACGCCGTCAGCATCAACAAGCTGAAGACCTTCCAGGAACTGGGCCATCAGGTCGTGTTCGTGGTGGGCGACTTCACGGCGCTGGTCGGCGATCCGAGCGGCCAGGACGAGACGCGTCCGCAGCTCGGCGAGGCGGAGATCGCCGAGAACATGAAGACGTACCAGGATCAGGTGTTCAAGATCCTGGACCGCGAGAAAACGCGCGTGGTACGGAACAGCGAGTGGCTGGCCAGGCTGAAGCTGGCCGACGTGCTGAAGCTCGCCTCGCGCTACACGGTCGCGCGGATCCTGGAGCGTGACGACTTCGCCGGTCGTTATCAGGGCGGCCAGCCGATCTCGCTGGTCGAGTTCCTCTACCCGCTCATGCAGGGCTACGATTCGATCGCGCTCGAGGCCGACGTCGAGCTGGGCGGCACCGACCAGAAGTTCAACCTGCTGGTGGGCCGGACGCTGCAGGAGCGGTACGGTCAGGAGCCGCAGGTCTGCGTCACGCTGCCGCTGATGCGCGGCACGGACGGGGTGCGGAAGATGTCGAAGTCGTACGATAACTACGTCGGCATCACCGAACCGCCGGAAGAGATGTACGGGAAGACGATGTCGGTCCCCGACTCGCTGCTCGAGGAGTGGTACCACCTCGCCTCGTCGCTGCGCGGCGAAGCGCTGCGCGCCGCGCTCGCCCGCATAGCGGACGACCCGCTCGGGGCGAAGCGGGCGCTCGCCCGCGACATCGCTGCCACTTACCACGGCGCGGACGCGGCCCAGCGGGCCGAGGCGCACTTCGACCGGGTCGTGCGGCGCGGTGAGCAGCCGGAGGAGATCCCCGAAATCGAGTTGGCCGGTGACGGCGAGGCGATCTGGCTGCCCAAGCTCATGCTGGAGGCCGGACTCGCAAGCTCGAGCAGTGAGGCCGTACGGCTGATCCAGCAGGGCGCCGTGCAGGTCGATGGCCAGCCGGTCGCCGACAAAAACCACCAGGTCCCGACCTCACAGCCGGTGCTGATCCAGCGCGGTAAGCGCCGCTACGCGCGCGTGCGCTTCCGTTAGACTGGCGCCTCCCGGAATTTCAGCGAAGTTATCCTTGCCGGGTCCGGAATGGCCGCTCTGGCTTGGCCGGGTCGTGCTCCGGTCGTAACCTGTGAAGAAGGAGCTGCGCGTGCGGGTCGAGACGAGCAAGGTCGAGAAGCCCTGGGGCCACGAGCTGATCTGGGCCCACACCGACCGTTACGTCGGCAAGATCCTCCACATCAAGGCTGGTGAGTCGCTGTCGCTCCAGTATCACGAAGAGAAGGACGAGACGATCTTCATGCTGCGCGGCCAGATGGTGTTCCGGGTCGGCGAAGATCGTGACAGCCTGCGGGAGGTGAAGTTGGAGGAGGGGCAGAGCTTCCGGGTGCGGCCCGGCACGTTGCACCGCATGGAGGCGGTCAGCGACTGCGATCTGCTCGAGGCCTCGACGCCGGAGATCGACGATGTGGTGCGGTTGGAAGACCGCTACGGGAGGGTGTGACGGGCCGTGGAGGCGCAGCAGGGAGCGGAGGCGGGGGGGGCAGGCGGCGCCGGGCCGGACGCGCCCCGCGTCAACCTGGTGATCCTCAGCCTGGGCTCGAACCTTGGTGACCGGGTCGCGCACCTGGAACGGGGGCTGGCGCGGCTCCGCGCTCAGGTCCGGCTGGAGCGGATCTCCTCAATCTACGAGACGCAGCCGGTCGGGGTGCGGGATCAGCCCTGGTTCCTGAACCTCGTCTGCCTGGGCCCCACGAGCCTCAAGCCGCACGCCCTGCTCGAGGTGGAGGCGGCCGCCAGTCGGGTGCGCGGTCAACGGTTCGGCCCGCGCACGCTCGACGTCGATATCCTCGCTTACGAGGACCAGGTGATCGGCCAGCCGGAGTTGGAGATCCCGCATCCACGGATGAGCGAGCGCGCCTTCGTGCTGGAGCCGCTGGCGGAGATCGCGCCGGAGTGGCGGCATCCGGTGGAGGGCAGGAGCGCCGCCGAACTGCGCGCCGAGCTGGTGGACGACGTGGTGAGGCTTTACGCATCGCCGCCGCCGCTCGCCGGTCCGGCCGCGCCGATCTGACGCTATGGCCTACCGCGTCGCCGTCCGGGCTGGCTACGACTCGGCGCTCTACATCCCGGGTGATCCGGGCGCGGCCGGCCGGACGCACGGGCACGGCTACACGGTGGAAGCGGTGCTCGAGGCGGAGGCGCTCGACGGCACGGGCTTCGTGGTCGACTTCGAGCGCCTGCAGCCGCAGCTCGACGCGATCGCGCAGGAGCTCGACCACCGCTTGCTCAACGAACTGGAGCCCTTCCGGGGCACCGCGCCCACGGCCGAGCATCAGGCGCGCTACTTCTTTCAGCGCCTGAGCGAGGAGGTCCGAGCGGAGTTCGGCCCACGGGTGCGGGTGGCGAAGATCAGAGTGGTGCAGGAGCCGGACGCATGGGCCGAGTACGAGGAATGAGCGGAGCGGGTCGAGCCTCGAAGCTGGGGATCGTGGCGCTGGTCGCCGGGTTGGGCCTGGCGTGTGGCCGCGATTCGAACGGGCAGGAGGCCGGGCGCCGCGACGCCGCCCTGGAGAGCAAAGTCGAGGAGTTGCTGCCGCAGATCGCGGATCTGGCACATCTCGAGGCCCGAAGGTCTCCGGCGGTGCGGCGCGCCGATGCGGCCACGCTCGAGGCGTATTTGCTGGAGCGCCTGGACGCAGAGTATCCGGGCGACACGCTCGAGCATCTCGCGGCCGCCTACCGGTTCTTCGGGCTCATCCCTGACACGGTCGAGCTGCGCCGGCTGCTGGTGGACCTGCTGCTGGAGCAGGCGATCGGCTATTACGATCCGGCGCGCGACGTCCTGTTCATCCGGGAGGAGGCGCCACCGGCGATGCTCGACGCCCTGATGGTGCACGAGCTGGTGCACGCGCTGCAGGACCAGCACGTCGACCTCGACTCCCTGGTGCGGTCGACCGACGGCAACGACGCGCGGACCGCGATCCAGACTGCGCTGGAAGGTCATGCGACCGCGGCGATGTTCGCCTACCAGTACGCGGCGATGACCGGCGGGTCGGTCTCCCCGGAAGAACTCCCCGAGATCGGCCCGGAGATGGCCGCGGCCATCGCGGATCCGGCCGCCTTTCCAGAGCTGGCCCGCGCGCCCGCCATCGTGAAGGACCCGCTGATCTTCGCTTATCTGGGCGGCACCCGCTTCATCCAGCGGCTGTGGCGGGCGCAGCCGGAGCGGCCAGCGCCGCTCGGCCAGTGGCTGCCGGAATCGATGGAGCAGCTGCTCCACACCGAGCGCTTGCTGGAGGAGCGGGACAGCCCGGTCGCGCTCGAGCTGGGTGAGCCGAGCGCTGGCTGGGAGATGGTGTACGCCCGGGATCTGGGTGAGCTGGAGATCCGCATCTACTTCGAGGAGCATCTGGGCGAGCGGACGGTGGCCGAGCGGGCCGCGGCGGGCTGGGACGGCGACTCCTACGCGCTGCTCTCGAACGATGGGCGGCTCGGGCTGGTCTGGCATACGGCCTGGGATTCGGAGGCCGATGCGGAGGAGTTCGCCGAGGCGTATCAGGTCGCGTTCCACAACCGATTCGGAGGTGGGGGATCCGCGTCAGAGTTGGTGGGGCGCGGGCGGCAGGCGCGGGTGGAGCGAACCACGGTCGATGGCACGCCCGTGGTCACGGTGGTCGAGAGCGAGCCCGGCGCGGCGCTCGAGCCTCTCAAGTTCCGGCTGGCGCGGCCCGGGCGCTAGCGCTCCGGCCGGCGTTACAGCAGCGAGGCGAGCACCAGCTCCTTCGGCAGCGGGTAACGGAACTGCTCGCCTTCGTAGTTCCGCATCACGACCTCGTCGTCGGTGATCTCCTCGATGTACTGGGGCAGGAGCGGGATCTTGCCGCCGCCGCCCGGCGCGTCGATCACGAAGTGTGGGATCGCCAGCCCCGAGGTCCAACCGCGCAGCGCCTTGAGGATCTCCAACCCTTTTTCGACCGAGGTGCGGAAATGCTCGCCCCCGGCCACCGGGTCGCACATGTAGAGGTAGTAGGGTCTCACGCGGTTGCGCAGCAGCTTCTGCATGAGCTCCTTCATGATCTCCGGGTCGTCGTTCACGCCTTTCAAGAGCACGGTCTGCGAGCCGAGCGGACAGCCGGCGCCGGCCAGGCGCGCCAGCGCCTTCTCGGTGGCCGGCAGGAGCTCTGCCGGGTGGTTGAAGTGCAGGTTCACGAAGACCGGGTGGTAGCGGGCGATCAGCTTGCAGAGGTCCGTCGTGACGCGCTCCGGCAGGTGGACCGGGACGCGGGTGTGGATGCGGATCATCTCGACGTGCG
>CAYFXF010000041.1:0-3886 GCA_964347085.1 uncultured Gemmatimonadota bacterium
AACATCCGCGTCAATTGCATCTGTCCCGGCGACACCGACACGCCCATGCTGCGACAGGAAGCGGAGCAGCTCGGCACGCCGATCGCCGAGTTCGTGCGTGAGGCAGCCGAGCGGCCCATCCAGCGGCTGATCCAGCCCGGGGAGGTCGCTCAGGCGGCCCTCTACCTGGCGAGCGACGCGGCGGCCTCGGTCACCGGCGTCTCGCTGGTAGTGGACGGCGGCGGAATGGCCGGTACCGGATAAGGAGAAGAGATGCGCGGCTTGAGCGGCAAACGAACGCTGATCACGGGCGGCGCCAGCGGGATCGGCGCCGCGACGGCGGCACGCTTCCTCGAGGAGGGCGCGCGCGTCGTCGTGCTGGACCGCGACGCCGAGGGCTGCGACCGGATCCGGCGCGAGCTGCCGGCGCTGGCCGGGACGATTACGGCCGACGTCTCGGAGCCGGACCAGGCGGCGCGCGCCTTCGACGAGCTCGACGAGCTCTCCGGCGGCCTCGATGTGCTCGTGAACAACGCCGGGATCAGCAAGCGCCACCCGTTCCTCGAGATCACTCCGGAGGAGTGGCGTTCGGTGATGGGGGTCAACCTGGACGGCGCCTTCTACGTGGCCCAGGCGGCGGCGCGCCGCATGCTCGCGGGGGGCGGGGGCGGCGGCGGTGTCATCCTCAACACGGCATCGACGAGCGGGCTCGTCGGCTACCCGCTCTACGCCGACTACAACGCGTCGAAGGCGGGTCTGATCGAGCTCACCCGCTCGCTGGCGCTCGAGCTCGCGCCGACGGTCCGGGCGAACGCCGTCTGCCCCGGCTACATCCTGACCCCGATGCAGCAGTCCGAATACACGCCTGAGATGATCGCGGCGGTGAACGCGAAGATCCCACTCGGCCGGCACGGGCGGCCGGACGAGGTGGCCGCGCTCTTCGCCTTCCTTGCCTCCGATGACGCGGCTTTCATCACCGGTCAGACGTTCGTGATCGACGGCGGCGAGCTCGCCGGCGGTCTGGCCAGCCGCTGAACCAGCGGAGCTATCGGTCAGTCCCCCACCCAGTCGTAAGTCGCGCGCCACGATGCGGTCCAGCTCAGTTTGCGGCGGCGCGGCTCTAACTCCTCAGGCGCGAAAAAGACGCGGCCGCCCCGAAAGAACGAGCGGTCCCAGCCCAGGATCAGCCGCTCCTCGATCAGGTCGGCCACGAAGCCCGCGACCGCGACCATACCTTCGTCCGGGTTCTCCCAGACGACGAAATGCGCCTCGAACGGGCCGCCTTTCCTCTCGGGTAGGTGAAACCGCACGTCGACGTCGCCGTCGGCGCGGAGCTCGATCTCGAGGCGCCGCGCCTCCGGCTCGACCGGCGCGGGCACGTCGATCAGGTACGTCGGTCCCTCAGGGGACGGGTCGGTCGGAGGCCACTCCCGCCTGGGCCAGCCTTTCGAGCCCGGGATCCGAGCCTCCAGGGCCTCATCCAGCAGCGTTCTGCTCTCTCGCATGGCTGGCCTGTCGCCGCGTCACTTGCAACTCATTTACCCCGCTTTCGGCCGGAGCTTATGGCCTTGGCCTGATCGACAAACTCGTCGACTCCCAGCGAGGCGATGGTCTCTCCGATCAGCGGCAGCGGCAGCTGCTCCAGCTTCTTGAAGCGGACACACGACTTCCCCACGTCGAGTTGCTTGCCCGTCGCCCGGTAGGCGGCCTCGAACTCGCGGCGTGCCTCATCGGACATGTAGATGCTGGTCAGATAGACCGCCATGTGGTTCTTCTGTGAGGCGAGCGCGGCGTACATGAGCGGCTGCTTGTTGTAGGTGTCCGGGTAGGTCGCGAGCGGGACCTGGTAGGTGATCATCCCCCAGTTCATCACCTCCTCGTACCCGTCCGGTAGATTCTCGAGGATCGTCTGACGGACCGTTTCGATCGCCTGCCGCCGATCGTCGGGCAGTTCCGACAGGTATTCCTTTACGGTAGCTGCTTGGGATTGCATAGCTCGTCTCCTCTGTAGGCTCGACCCGGTCGACCGCAGTTCCGCAGCGTCCGGTCCTGGCCACAACCATTAGGCCGCGCCCGTGGCTCCACGCAAGTTCGCGGCCCCGTCAGCCCGTGAGCTGACAGCTCGCTCAGTTGTTTCGATGAGCCTGCCGACCTATGATCCTCAGCCATACATGGACGAATCGGCCCATGACCTCTCGCGGTTACGCATCGACCGCGACCGCCCGACGCCGGGCCTGAGTCGCGCCGTGCGCCGGAGCGCCTACATCGCGGCCGCCGCGGTCCTGGTCTTCCTCGTCGTCTTCTTCGCGCTCCGCGGCGGCGCCCGGCCGGCCGTGCAGGTCGTGCTGGCCGAGTTGCGTGGTGGCGGAGCCGGCACGTCCACCGGGGTCACCGCCAACGGCTACGTTGTCGCGCGGACCAAGGCCTCGGTCTCGTCGAAGATCACCGGGCGCCTCGAATACCTGGGCGTCGAGGAGGGAGACGTTGTCGAGGCGGGCCAGGTGATCGCCCGGCTCGAGGCCGCCGACTACGTGGCGGCCCTCGCCCAGAGCGAAGCCGACCTGCTCACCGCGCGCGCCGGGCTCGCGGAAGCGGAGGCGGAGCGGGATCAGCTGCGCCGCGACGTGGCCCGCGCCAAGGACCTGCTCGCCCGAGGGCTCGCCTCCGACCAGGAGACCGAGCAGCTGGAGGCGCGGCTCGCCACGGGCGAGGCGCGTGTGCGCCGCTACCGGGCGACGGCGGACGCCGCGGGGGCGGCCGTCGGTGTGGCGCGCGCCAACCTGGAGAACACTAAGATCCGGGCGCCGTTCAGCGGCACGATCCTGCGAAAGGACGCCGAGGTCGGCGAGGTCGTGGCGCCGGTCGCGACGGGGAGCGGCCTGACGCGCGGCGCGGTCGTCACGATGGCCAACTTCGAGACGCTCGAGGTCGAGGTCGACGTGAACGAGGCCTACATCGCCCGCATCCGGCACGATCAACCGGCCACGATCACGCTCGACGCTTATCCGGACGTCGATTTCCCGGCACGCGTGCGTCAGATCGTTCCGACGGCGGACCGGCAGCGCGCGACCGTGCTGGTCAAGGTCAGCTTCGACGAGCGCGACGAGCGCGTCCTGCCGGAGATGGGCGCGACGGTCGAGTTTCTGGAAGCCGCCGACGCCGCGGAAACCGCAGGCCCGGCTCGCGTGTTCGTCCCGGCGGCCGCTGTGCGCGACGAGGCTGGCCGCCAGGTGGTCTGGCTGGTCCGGGACGAGCGGGTCGAGCGACGTGAGGTGACGGCGGGACCGGTGACCGGCGACCGGCGCGAGATCCGGGCTGGGCTGAGCGGCGGCGAGCAGGTGGTGGTCGCCGGGCACGAGGGTCTGCAGGACGGAATGCGCGTCGAGGTGACGGCAGGAAGGTAGAGGTCCAACTATGGCGTTAGTCGAGATCCGCGACCTGTCGAAGGTCTATCAGCGGGACAGCCAGAGCATCCCGGTCTTCGAGGACATCGACCTCGATATCGAGAGCGGCGAGTTCCTCGTGCTCATGGGCCCGTCGGGGAGCGGCAAGACGACGCTGCTCAACCTGCTGGCGGGCCTGGACCGACCGAGCAGCGGACAGATCCACATCGACGGCGACGACGTGACGGCGATGTCGCGCCGAAAGCTCGCCGCGTGGCGGTCGGATCACGTGGGCTTCATCTTCCAGCTCTACAACCTGCTGCCGGTGCTGACCGCCTATCAGAACGTCGAGCTGCCGCTCCTGCTCACGCGGCTCTCGAAGCGGGAGCGGCGCGAGCACGTGACGACCGCGCTCGACGTGGTCGGGCTCACCGATCGTGCCGACCACTTCCCACGCCAGCTCTCGGGCGGCCAGGAGCAGCGGGTCGCGATCGCCCGCGCCATCGTCAGCGACCCGACGCTCA
>CAYFXF010000041.1:3896-16013 GCA_964347085.1 uncultured Gemmatimonadota bacterium
CGCGGTCACGCGATCATGCACCTCGATAAGGGGGTGTTGACGCGATGAAGTACCTACACTTGATCCGCGTCAACCTGTTCCGCAGCAAGCGGCGCACGATCCTGACGATGCTGAGCGTGGCGGCCGCGCTCTTCCTGTTCGTGACTCTGCGCAGCGTGCTCACGACGCTGGAGGACTCGAAGCAGGTCGGCAGCGAGTCACGCATGGTGACCCGCAACGCGATCTCGATCGTCTTCCCGCTGCCCGAGGCCTACCGCCAGTGGATCCAGACCGTTCCAGGGGTGAGCACCATTTCGTGGGCTTCCTGGTTCGGCGGGGTCTATCGCGACCCAAAGGACTTCTTTGCCACCTTCGCCGTCGATGCCGATACGTACCTCGACATGTACCCGGAGCTGGGCATCCCGGCGGAGCAGCGCCAGGCGTTCGGGGCCGAGCGGACCGCGGCGCTCGTGGGCCGCGGCCTGATGGAGCGCTTCGGCTGGACCCTGAACCAGACGATCCAGCTACGCAGCACGATCTACTCGCCCGGTGAGGAGTGGCCGTTCACGATTCGCGCGGTTTACACGCCGACGAACCCGAGCTGGACCGACGAGGCCTTCTACTTCCACTACGAGTACCTCTACGAGCAGTCGGGCCAGCAGGCCCGGCCGGGCTGGTACATCTTCGCGCTTGAGGACCCGGGTGCCGCGGCGACGGTGGCGGCGACGATCGACGAACATTACAAGAACTCGCGCGCGGCGACGCGCACCGAGACCGAGCGCGCCTTCCAGACCAGCTTCGTCACGATGTACGGCAACGTCGGCTTCCTGCTGAACGCCATAGGGATGGCGGTGTTCTTCGCCATCCTGTTCGTCGCGGCGAACACGATGATGACGTCGGCGCGCGAGCGGATCAGTGAGGTCGCTGTGCTCAAGACGTTGGGCTTCAGCGACGGGCTGCTGTTCGGGCTGGTGCTGATCGAAGCCGCCCTGATCACCGTGGTCGGCGGCCTGCTGGGGATCTTAGGGGCCAAGCTGCTGTTCGATCTGTCGGGCTTCACCGGCGCCGGGTTCCTGCCGGGCTTCGAGGTCAAGTGGAGCACTGCGCTGATCGGTCTGGCGATCGCGATGTTCCTCGGCCTGCTGAGCGGCTTCGTGCCGGCCTGGCAGGCGGCACGCCTGCCGGTCTCTCAGACGCTCCGGCGCGTGGCGTGAGGGGGCGGCGATGAAGATCCCGATCATCTACAACCTGCGCAGCCTGCGGCAGCGCCCCGTCTCCACGCTCACCACGGCCTTCGGCATGGCGCTGGTCGTGCTGGTCTTCATCGCGATGATGGCTCTGTCACGCGGGTTCCGGGCCGCGCTCGTCGATACTGGCTCGACCGAGAACGTCATCGTCCTGCGCCGCGGTTCTGACAGCGAGCTCGTGAGCGGCATCGGGCGCCCGACCGCGCAAACGATCGCGGCGATGCCGTTCGTCGCCGAGGGGCCGGACGGACGCCCACTGGTCAGCCCTGAGGTTTACGTGCTGATCAGCATGTCGCGGCCGGGCGGAGGAGATGCGCTGGTGGTGGCGCGCGGCATCAATCCGGAGGCGTTCGCGGTCCGCAAGAACGTGGAGATCGTCGCCGGCCGCATGATCAACCCCGGGACTTCGGAGATTCTCGTCGGCGCTAAGATCGTCGACCGCTTCGAGAACACCGGCTTGGGCGATCGGCTGAGCTTCGCGAACCGGGACTGGACCGTGGTCGGCCACTTCGCCGCCGCCGGCTCGTCGTTCGAGTCGGAGATCTGGGGCGAGAACGAGGGTTTCATGCCGGCGTTTCGGGGCGAGTTCTTCCAGTCGGTCACCTTCCGGATGAGCGACCCGTCCGGCTTCGCGGCGGTCGAGCAGACGCTGGAGGAGGATCCGCGGCTGCGCGTGGACGCGCACCGTGAATACGATTTCTATTCCGGTCAGTCGCTGCTCTTGAGTCAGATCCTCAACTTCGCCGCCGTCTTCGTCGCCGGCATCATGGCGATCGGCGCCATCTTCGGAGCCGTGAACACCATGTACACGGCGGTCGGTGCGCGCGGGCCCGAGATCGCCGTGCTGCTGACGCTCGGGTTCCGGCCGTTCAGCGTGCTCTCCTCGTTCTTGATGGAGGCGGCGATGATCGCCACCCTCGGCGGCCTGCTGGGCTGCGTACTCTCGCTGCCGATCAACGGCATCGTCACCAGCACGACCAACTGGCAGACGTTCAGCGAGGTCGCGTTCGCCTTCCGGGTCACGCCCGACCTGATGCTGCGCGGGATCGTCTTCGCGCTGGTGATGGGTGTCGTCGGCGGCTTCCTACCGGCGCGCCGGGCGGCACGCCAGCCGGTGGTTCAGGCGGCCCGTCAGATCTGACTCCCAACCGCCGAAGACTGACCTCTTCGTCGCGCGCTCATGCGGTATGGAGCTCACGATAGGCCGCGTCCCCCGTCGAAGCCCTCACCTCGCTCCCCAGCTCGTGGGCGCGCGACAGCGCCGCGAGCAGTAGCTCTGGTGTGACCTCGAGCGGCTCGTTGTGGATGATGGGAAACATCATGGCCGCCGCCATCGCCCCGGCCAAAGCATCGGCGTCATCGTCGAGGTCCAACGACAGCTGGCCCAGGTGGACCGGCAAGCCGACCTCGGCCATAAACTCGGCGACCCGTCGCGCCTCTTCCGTACGCTCCTCCAGGGCGAGCTGGGTCAAGAGCCCGATCGCCACCATCTCACCGTGCAGATACTTCTTGTGCACTTTGGGTATCGCGGTCAGCCCGACCGTGGCCACGGCGTGCGCAGCAGCCAGGCCGCCGCTCTCGAAGCCGACCCCGCTCAACAAGGTGTTCGCCTCGACGACCCGCTCCACGGCCTCGCTCACCTCGCCTTTCTTCACGGCTGCCAGCGCCTCGAGCCCGTATTCGAACACCGTCTTGGCGCAGAGCTCGGCGATCGCCGCGGCCGCTA
The DNA here is from genome assembly GCA_964347085.1 of uncultured Gemmatimonadota bacterium. Classification (GTDB taxonomy): domain Bacteria; phylum Gemmatimonadota; class Gemmatimonadetes; order Palauibacterales; family KS3-K002; genus CAYFXF01. Next base: position 6,849 of record CAYFXF010000041.1, read on the forward strand.
GGTTGATCCGTCCGCCGACCACCGACCGCGCCTTCGGGTTCTGGAAGCAGGTGCGCGCCTCGTACCAGGTGGACAGGCCGTCGCCCATGCCGGCCACCAGGTAGCGCGCCGGCGCGCCCGCGATGACCTCGGTGTCGACCGCCACGATCGTCGGGCTGTTCGGGAAGAACTCTGCGCCTTTGAACGCGCCCTCCTCCGTATACATCACGGACACGGCCGAGCAGGGCGCATCGGTGGAGGCGATCGTCGGACAGATCACCACAGGAACGGCCAGCCGGGTCGCGACGCACTTGCCGGCGTCCAGACACTTTCCGCCGCCCACAGCGATGACACAGTCCGCCGAGGCACCGTCACCGTACAGAACGGCCACAACCCGCTCAACCTCTTCAGTCGAGCATTCGCCCCCGAACGTCTGCACGACCGGCTGGACGCCGGCCCGCTCCAAGCTCTCGAGGATACGCGAGCCGAGTCGCCGCTGCCCACCCTCGGATATGAGCACGGCCGCCCGCTTGCTCGGGATGATCGAGAGGTAGCGGCCGAGATGATCGAGCACGCCCGCGCCCTGGATGTACCGGTGCGGCGCGATCAGAACACGTGGCACGCTCGGCGGGTCGCTATCCTCGACCGAGAAGATCGGCTGTGGGAAGAACGGTTCGTTTGTCGACATTGTTGACTCCTTGGTCACGCTTCGGCCTAGCCTGCGAGCCAGCGCCGGGCGATCGTTTCGTTCCTGAACACGCCGAACTCCGTCGTAGAACTCAGCGTCGCCCCGCGAAGTGCGTTTCTAGCTGGAAAGGCGGATCAAAGTAGCGCGCCCGCCAGGCGGGGGCCAGAACATCGAGGAGCAGCCCTTCGGCCGCTCCCAGCGGGTAGAAGGCGACGCGGCGCCCCTCGGGCAGCTCGAGAGCCTCTAGCTCGCTCAGCACTTGCGCCCTCAGGCGCTCGGCGACCCGCTCGAAGCCGACGTAGTCGTCGAAGGACCGAAACCCGCTCGACGGCTCGAAGTTCGCCGCCGCCCACGCCGCGACCCGGTACTGGGTGTAGCGGGCGATCCCCTCCTGCCAGAGCTGGAACGAGAAGTAGCGGCGATCGCGCGGGTTTAGCAGATTGAGCAGCGCACGGCGAAGCCCGAGATAGGCCGCGACCTTCGCCTCGAAGTCCGCCCCCACCAGGAGCAGCGCGAACGGCGTCTCAGACCAGCCGGGCCAGATCTCCCCGCCGATCGCCTCGCTCAGGCGGAAGGCCTCGCGATCCGGACCCGGTCATCGACGGGGAGCTCCTGTGCGCCGAGCGGCTGGGCCGCCGCGGCAGAGAAGAGGCTAGGATCAGGGCTTTGCCCGCAAGTCGCGCGCCTTCTATCGCAGCGGCCATTCGCGTCGCCTCCACGCTAAACTCGAACCCAAGTTCAGGGTGGATCGGGTCAATCCCCGTACGAGAGCGCGGGGTACCAGGAGTCCCCGCGGCCTTCCGGCGTGAGATCGAGCACGTTCCAGAGCGGCCAGATTGGGTCGACGTGCCGCATATCGCCGCCCTCGAACTTGTGGAACATGAGCTCCGCGCCCCAGAAATGGTGGACCGCACCGCCGCGCCGGACGAAGACGTTGGCCATCGGCCACTGGTTCCCCTCCCCATCTTCCGCGAAGTAGTCGGCCTGGTAGCTGTTGTTCGCCGACGATAAGAGCCGTAGGTCCGTCCAGCCGCGGCTCGCGCCGAACGCCTGGATCCGCTCGATCGGCGACCGGGCGACCACCGCCAGGTTGAGCCGCTGCGTGATGTGGCGGGCGTTGCCGTTCAGGCCATCGAGCATCGAGGTGCAAAGCGGGCAGGCGCGCTCCCTCTGCGGCCCGAACATGTAGCCGTAGACGAACAGGCTGTCCTTTCCGGGCGCGAAGAGCTCCGAGAGCCGGACCTGCGCCACTTTCCCGGACACGATCTCGTCGAAGACGTAGTCCTCCTTGACGCGGCCACCGAGCGGCAGCTTGCGGCGCAGGGCGGCGACCTCCTCGACCTGCTGGCGTAACGCGGCCTCCGCCTCGAGCAGCGCGTTCCGGGCGGCGCGATACTCGGCCGACTCGTTGGGGAAGGTCGGTGGGCCCATCATGCTACCTCCTCTGGTCCGGGCGAAGCGCAGAAAATACCCTCAACCGACGAGCGACGCGAACGCCAGGCCCGCGCCGCGGCTATTCTGCCACGGCTAGGGCTGGCACTCACAGCAGGGATTGATTCCGCCCGGCCCGGCCACGATCGTCTCACAGCCGCCGCAAGTCTCTTCGCCGGGCCGGAGCGGCTCAGCGACAGATAGCGCCGAGTCCGTCACGATGACCGCGGCTCCGCCCACCATGACCAGCGCTGCGATGGCGGTCCGCGCATCCAACGCCTCGCCGCCGATCGCCCAGCCGGCGGCCAGCGCGACCACGGGGTTCACGAAGGCGTGAGTCGATACGCGTGCCGGCGATGCCACCCTTAGCAGCCAGGTGTACGCTGCAAAAGCGATCATCGATCCGAAGACGACGAGATAGAGCAACGCCGCTACGGAGCGGACCGACACCGAGCCCAGCGCTCGCGCTTCTCCGCTCACCAGGCTGGCCAGCATTAGCGCCGTTCCGCCGGCCAGCAGGGTCATCCCCGCCGTCAGTGCCGGGCTCCGAGGGAAGCTGGCGTTTCGCGAGTAGACCGAGCCCGCCGCCCAGGACACATCCGCCAGCAGGAGAACCGCGACGGCGGCGAAATCGAGCGGCGCTCCGCCCAACAGCTCGCCGGGCTTGGCCAAGAGAACCACGCCGCCAATACCCAACGCCAGGCCGGACAGCACCCGTCCGCTCAGCGCCCGCCGACGCTCCAGTAGCGTCGCGAGCAGGATCATCCAGAGCGGCGTCGTCGACGAGATGAGCGCCGTGGCACCGGACACCATGTGCTGCTCGGCCCAGGCCAGGCCGCCGTGGCCGATCAGGAAGAGGAGCGACCCGGCGAGCGCCGCGCAGCGCCACTGCCGCCCACTGGGCGGCCCGCTCCCCCGCAGACGGGCGAAGCCGTAGATCGCCGCCCCCGCCAGCAGCGCGCGTGTCGCCATCATGAGCAGCGGCGGCAGGGTCTCGATGGCGTAGCGGATCGCCAGAAAGGTCGACCCCCAGATGAGGTAGATCGCGGCAAAGGCCGCCGCCAGCTTGAGCCTCGGAGCCAGGCGTTCGATCGGTCCCATCGCCGTACCCCCTCAGGTAATCCCGCGTCACGCTTGACGGGCGCGGCTAACCGTCGTAAACTTCTTAACTGGTTAGTATGATACAGCGGGCGGACTAACCTGTCAATAGGCTTAAGGGGGTTAGAAATAGCCGCTTCCGCGGGGAGTCCCGAGAATCCAGCAATGGGCCAAGCGCGCTTCGACACCTCGGGCGGTCGTCTCTGCCTCGATTTCGCCAACACCGTGGATGGCCGCCTGGAGGAGCCGCGCGATCGCTTGGCCGTCTACTCCGACCTGGTCGCGTGGGCGGAAGAGGTCGGCGTGATCGGGGCGAGCGAGGCCGCGGCGCTGCGCCTAGAGGCGCTCGAGCGGTCGGAGGATGCGGAGCGTGCCCTGGTGACGGCGCGGGCGACCCGCGAGTTGCTCTACTCGATCTTCTCCGCCATCGCCCGGGGCACGTCAGCGCCGGAGCCATCGGTGGCGGAGCTTAACGCGGCTCTGCCGGGTGCTTTGAGCGCGCTTCGCCTGGCCGCGGCCGGGCAGTCTTTCGAGTGGCGCTGGTCGCTGGCGGACCGTGGGCTGGACCGCGTGCTGGCACCGGTGATCCGAGATGCCGCCGAGCTTCTTACCTCAAAGGACCTCTCACGGGTCAGCGAATGCGAAGCCGCGGACTGTGGCTGGCTCTTCCTGGATCGGAGCCGTAACCGATCGCGTCGCTGGTGCGACATGAGCGCGTGCGGGAATCGCGCCAAGGCGCGGCGTCATTACGAGCGCGCGAAGGGCAAGCCCTCACCTGAGCGCGCCTGACAGGATCGCCGCCTCAGCCAGCCGGCGCTAAGATTCCGCGCCGTCCCAGCAGTAGGTGCATACTCGTGTCTTGGCTAGACCGATCGCGGCGATCAGGTCCTCGAGCCGCTGGTAGCGGAGCGAGGTGAGCCCGAGCCGCGCGCGGATCCGCTCGACCATCTCGGCGTAGCGCTCCGAGTCGGGGTCGGCGTACTCCCTCAGGTCGGCGGGCGCATCGCCCTCCAGCTCGTGGACCGCTCTGCGCGCCGCCAGGTCGAGCTCGGAGCGCGAGCGTGAGAAGTTGAGGAACTTGCAGGCGAAGACGAGCGGTGGACAGGCGGGCCGCATGTGCACCTCGCGCGCGCCGTGCTCGAAGATCCGCCGGATCACGTCCTTGAGCTGCGTACCGCGCACGATCGAATCCTCACAAAAGAGCAGCCGCTTGCCCTCGATGATCTCGCGGATCGGGATCAGCTTCATCTTCGCGATCAGATCGCGCACACGTTGATCTTGTGGCATGAAGCTGCGCGGCCAGGTCGGCGTGTACTTGACGAAGGGTCGGCAATACGGCACCCCGGCGGCGTTGGCATAGCCGATCGCGTGGCCGGTGCCGGAGTCGGGGATCCCGGCCACCAGATCGACCTCGACGTCGTCGCGCGCGGCGAGGCAGGCGCCACAGCGGTAGCGGACGACCTCGACGTTGATGTCCTCGTAGTTCGAGGCCGGATAGCCGTAATAGACCCAAAGGAATCCGCAGATTCGCAGTTGATCACCGGGCGGTTTCAGCGGCTCGACCCCGTCCGGAGTCAGCCGCACGATCTCGCCCGGTCCCAGGAAGCGGTCGACCTCGTACCCGAGGTTCGGCAGCGCGCAGGTCTCGAGCGTTGCCGCGTAGGCGCCCGGCTTGCCGCCGATCGCGACGGGCGTGCGGCCCAGCCGGTCGCGCGCCGCGTAGACGCCATGATCGGTGAGCAGCAGGACCGAGCAGGATCCGACGATCTCCTGCTGCGCGTGCGCGATCCCCGCCTCGAACGTCGCGCCCTGGTCGATGAGGTTCGCGACGACCTCGGTCGGGTTCGGCCCGTCGCCGGCCATCTCGGAGAAGTGGGCGCCGCGCCGCTCGAGCGCGTCCTGGACCAGGGCGTCCAGGTTATTCACCCGGCCGACCGTGACGATCGCATAGCGGCCGTGGTGCGAGTTGATGAGCAGCGGCTGGTCCTCGTAGTCGCTGATGACGCCGATCCCCATCCTCCCCTCGAACCTGAGGAGCTCGTCCTCGAACTTGCTGCGGAACTGGGAGCTGGTGATGTCGTGGATGGAGCGCGCGAACCCCTGGCCGTTACGGACGGCGAGGCCGCCGCGCATCGTGCCGAGGTGCGAGTGGTAGTCGGTTCCGTAGTAGAGGTCCGCGACGCAGTCGTCCCGTGACGCAACCCCGAAGAACCCGCCCACGGCTACCTCCCGGCGCGGCTCGCGCGGGCTAGTAAGGCCATAGCCAACCGAACGTTCCGGCGGTCAGGAGTCCGTAGACCAGCCCATCGAAGGTCGACTTGAGGGTCGTGCTCCAGGCGCGCTTGTACCAGATCGAGTTCTGCCAGAGCGCCAGCGCGTAGCCGACGAAGGCGGTGCAGCCGGCGAAGCGGAATACCGCCAGATAGTCGGCGCCCGGGCCCAAGGCACGGCCCGCGATATAGGCCGCGAAGATGCTCACGACGACGCAGTAGACGAACCACTGCACGAGCTGCTTGCCCATCCCCGGGATCCCGCTCGGCATCACCGTCATGAAAGCGACCGGGCCTTTCGTCGCCTTCTCGATGAACTCGGGCGACTTCATCTCCTTCGGATGACCCGCGCACGGGATCACGTAATCGCCCGGCGTGACGCCGGCATCGCGGAGCGCGCTCATCACCGCGTCCTCGGCCGGGACCTTGCCGAAGTCCTTGCGATGGTAGGGCAGCAGCATGTGGATGATCGAGCTGGCCGCGAACACGATCACCGCCGACAGCAGGATCGGCAGCCAAAGCGACAACACGGGTACCATCGTCTACCTCCTCTCAGTTGCACAGCTCAAGCACGGCGTTCGGCCCGTCAGGCACCCTCCGCGCCGAGAAACTTCCGGGCGCGGGTCAAGCGCGGCCGCTCCGCATCCGCGTCCGCCGTGACCTCGACCAGCTGCCGGTAGTACTCGGCCGCCGCGCGCCGGTCGCCAGTGAGTTCCGCCGCGCGCCCGGCACCGTACAGGCTGTTGAAGCGGCCGGGGCTCCGCTCGAGGGCGGCCCGGTAGGCGCCCATCGCTTCTCCAGGCTTCCCGACCTCGAGCAGCATGTCGCCCAGCAGCTCGGCCGCCGGCAGCACCTCGCCCGGCGTCACCGGATGCTTCTCCGTCGCGGCCTCCATCGCCGCCGCTTCACGCATAGTCTCGAGCGCCGCCGCGCGGTCGCCCTCGGCGAAGCGCGCCCAGGCGACGGCGGCGGTATGCTGGATCGCGACTTGCTGGCGCCAGTAGGCACCGGGCCCCGACTCGGGCAGCCGCTCGCGCAACGGGACGAGCGCAGCCAACGCCTCGCGGGCTGCGGCCGGCTGGCCGCTCCGCGCGGCGCCCAGGGCGCGGGCGAAGTGCGTGATCGCCTCGAACTGCGGGAAGTCGTCCCAGGCGAAGCCGGCGGGCTGCCGCGGCTCGAGCGCGGCGGCGTCTTTCCAAGCCTGCCGTTCCAGCGCGTAGCGCGCCGGGATCGCCGCGAGCGGATAGGCCGAGCCGGTATAACCGAGAATCTCGCCCTCCAGGCCGCGCATCCCCTCGAGCACCTCGCGGGCTTTCCCGTCGCGAGCCTGCTGCAAGTACGCGTAAGCCAGGTAGTCGAGCGCGTGCAGGTGGTGGCGCATGCCGACCGCGCGGTTGCTCATGTTCCAGGCGGCAGCCGCGGACCGCGCGTTCCAGTCGATCGACTCCTGCCAGAGCCCGAGCCGGGTGAAGATGTGGGTCGGCATGTGCAGCGGGTGCGGGACCTCCGGTGCGATCTTGCCGTAGTTCCGCGCTACGTCCAGCGCGCGTTCCGCGAGCGGCGGATAGTCGTAGGCGTGGATGAAGTAGTGGTGCGCGCCGGGGTGGTCGGGCATCTCGGCCAGCAGCCGCTCGACGATCGCGCCGGCTTCTTTCTGCTTCCTGTAGTTCTTATCCGCCGGCGACGCGGTGGCCAGGTAGGCGAGCGCGAAGAGGGCCGCCGCCTCGCCATCCTCAGGGAACCCCTCGTAGACGCGCTGCCAGCCGTCGGAAAACGCGGCGAGCCGGGGCGCCTCGTTACCGCTGGGGGCGTCGGCTTCGTAGTAGGCCGCGAGCGCCGCGATGTAGGCCGCTTCGCGCGCCGTCTTCTCGCCACGCGCCCGCGCCTCGGCGACGAGCTCGCGGCCGCGCGCGAGCTCCCCGTCGGTCAGCGGCTCACTCCAGAGGGGGTGGATGAACGTCATCCCCTGCCCCCAGTAGGCCAGCGCGCAGTTGGGGTCGGCCTGGCTGGCACCGCGAAAGGCCTGCTCGGCGTCCTCGTACATCATGTTGTGGAGGAGCGCCAGGCCCCGTTCCATCTGTGGACTCGCAGCGTCGCTGCACGATACCGGGAAGTCGACGCTACCCAGCCGCCCGGCGTAGGGGTCGCCCGGCTCGGAGCCCAAGGCCGTATCCGCGCGTTGGGGGGTCGTCTCTCCCGAGCAGGCGGCGGCGATCAAGGCAAGAGAAAAGGCGAGAATACGGATGGTCCGCTGCCTCATTGCAGATCCTCCTTCGCTGCGTGGCCCAGTCAAGAACGGTCGGTCGTGCCTAAAGGCTGCAGCAGCAGCTGCCAACCACCCTCAGGCGTATCCGTCAACGGCTGCTGGGCGAGAAGACCCGATGTGACCCGAACTGGTTTCTGCTAACAGCTTGGCCCGTCCTGATGTAGAACTCGAATCCTTGCAGAACGCAGTCAAGATACCGCGTCAACATGGGGCGAGTATAGATCCGATACAGGAACCAGCGAAAGACCAACGGGACGCGCTGAAACAGGTAGGGTTCGATGCTTATGATCAGGGAACTCTGTTCATCGCTCAGCGGACGGATGCGCCAGGACACCCTAGACGTCTGACCGCCCCTTGTACCGATCTCCAGGTCGTAACCGAGGCCGTCGATCCAGTCCGTGAAGCGTCGCCCCATAGTCAAGCCGCTGTAGTAGTGGACCGTATCCCGCGATCCGACACCGGGCCATTCGTCGACCGAGTTGTCTTCGACGAACGGGTGGCACTGATTCAAGTTGCCAGGACTCGAGATCACGTCCCAGACCCTGCCCGCTGGAGCGTGGATCGGCCTGCTTACCGAAACCGGCCACCTAAACGCACTCGGGTCAGCCACCTATCCTCCCCTTGTTAGGCAACTGTGTACCACCGCAGGCGGCCCGATAAGCCGACTGCGCCCGTGAAGGTGATCGCGGTGACCAGCGCCGCCAGCGCCAGGGTCCCGAGTCGCGTTCCTTCCCACCCCATGGCATCGAACGCGGCGCCGAGCGCGAGACTGACGGCCAGGTAGAGCGCCGCCGCCAGAAGGACGCGGCCAGAGCGCTGCCCGACCGTGCCCTGGTCCGACGGTAGCCCCGCTACGAGCACGACCCCGTACGCCGTGACCAGGCCGATCAGTCGCCCGACATTCTCCGCATCCAGAAGCGAGATGAACGGGACGAGGGCCAGGAGCAGTGCAGCGAGCAGGGCGAGCGGCAGGAGGGCGGCGGGACGCGGCCTGAGGGCGCGTTCCGGGGCGAGCCGGCGTACCAAAGATGCGGCCGCGGCGACGGCCAACGCACCGACGACGACCCCACCCAGCACATCCGCGAGGAAGTGCCGACCCAGGTACATCCGCGACACCGCCATCAACGGAATCCACACGATCCCGAAGACGAGCACGTGCCGCGAGCGGAAGAAGAGCGCCAGGCCGATGAAGAAGGCCGTCGCGGCGGCGACATGGCCAGACGGGAACCCGTAGCTGTCGCTCGGGCGTGCTCGCACGGCGGCGATCGCGTCGGGTGTCGGTAACGCCCAGAAACTGGACGCGCCGCCTCGGTCGACCACGGGCGGCGGCCGTTCGCCGGCCAGCCTCTCGACCCGCGCGTCGACCTCGCTCGGTCGGGGAAGCGCCAGCCCCCTCTTCAACCCGTCGGTCAGGATGCCGGCCAGCAACATCG
>CAYFXF010000042.1:0-14231 GCA_964347085.1 uncultured Gemmatimonadota bacterium
CTCACGCTGGCGCACCTGGCGCTCGCGGCGCTGATCCTCTGGCTCGTGGGCCGGCCCGCACGTCACCCCTCGCTGGTCGGGTTCGCTCACGACGCGGCCCCGCTCGTCCTGATCGCCTATCTTTACTGGGAGCTTCGCCATCTGGCACGGCTGTTCAGCAACGGGTATCACGACGGGCTCATCCTCAGGCTCGAGGAATGGCTGTTGGGCGAGCAGCTGGCGCTCACCGTGAGCCAGCGACTGCCCTATCTGTGGCTCAGCGAGACGTTCCACCTGTTCTATGCGTTCTACTGGGTGCTGCTGCCGCTGGCGCTGGGCGCGCTGTATTTGCGCGGGCGGCTGAAGGGGTTTCGCGAGCTCATCTACGTCGAGCTCGTGGTCTTCTTCGCCTGCTATCTGGTGTTCATCTTCTTCCCAGTGGCCGGACCGCACTACCAGTTCCCGGCGATCGGCGGCGAGCTCGCCACCGGTACGTTCTACCAGTTGGTGCACTGGGTGCTCGAAGATGGCGGCAGCAAGGGGGCCGCGTTCCCGAGCTCGCATGTCGCGGTCGCGGTGGCGATCTTGCTGGTGAGCTGGCGGCACGACCGGCTCGTCTGCTGGGCGCTGGCCCCGCTCGTGATCGGCCTTACGCTCGGCACGGTCTACGGCCGCTTTCACTACGGGGTGGACGCGTTGGCCGGCGTGTTGGCCGCGCTGCTGCTGGTGCCGGCGGCCCGGGCGCTGCGCCCGCGGCTGGGGCGGATTTCGGCCGCGGCGGCGGGCAACGCCGCGGGTGGGCCGTCCGTCTAAGGATCGGAAACGGAGGGACGCACTCTTGGTCGACCTAGCTGAGGCCGCCCTGGTCCGCCGGGCCCGGGCGGGCGAGGTCGAGGCGATGCGGGAGCTTTACGAGCGGCACGCCTCCCGGGTGTACACGGTGATCCGGCGCATGGCTGGCGACGACGAGCTGGCCGCCGACCTGGCGCAGGACGCGTGGACCCATGCGTTCCAGAAGATTCGCGATTTCCGAGGTGACGCCGCGTTCGGCACCTGGGTGCACCGGATCGCGGTGAACACCGCGCTCACCTGGCTGCGGCAAGCGGCGCGGCGCCGCGACCTGGAGCAGGGCTTCGATGGGCGCTCGACACTCGGCAACCCGGACCGCTGGCCGCCGAGCGCCGCGGCCGATCGTGTCACGGTACAGCGGGCGCTGGACATGTTGCCGGACGGGTATCGGGCGGTGTTGTGGTTGCACGACGTAGAGGGGTACACGCACGAGGAGATCGGTGCGCGGCTCGGGATCGCGGTTGGTACGTCGAAGTCACAGCTATCGAAGGCGCGGGCGCGGCTGCGGTCGCTGGTCACGGAGTTCAAGGCTGAGGTAGTCGATCATGGTGCATCTTAACGAGGAGACGCTCTCCGATCTGTTGGATGGCGAGCGCGTCGCGGGCGCGGAGGAGCATCTCGGCGCCTGTAGCGCCTGTCAGGCAGAGCTGGAGACGCTGAGGCGGCTGCGCGCGGAGCTCAGGGAGCTGCCGGCGCTGGGGCCGCCCGCGGCGCTCTGGTCGCGAATCGAGAGCCGCGTAGCCTGGCGTTGCGGGTGGCGGCGATGGCGGCCGTCTTCGTCATCGGGCTGGGGCTGGGGCGCGCGTTCCAGCCCGGAAGCGCGGATGGCGAGCGGGCGCTTCCGCGTGTGGCGGCGGAGGGCGCGGCGGAGGGCGCGGCGGCGACATCGCTGGTGGATGCGATGGCGGAGGTACGGCGCCTGGGCGCGGAGTACGACGCGGCGCTCCGCAACCTGGAGCGGCTGGCGGGTCGGCAAGGTGCGCCGGTCCCGTCGCTGGCGGAGGAGCGTCTGGCGGGGCTCGACATGCTGGTCGAGGCGTCACGCACGGCGCTCTCGGTGGAGCCGGCAGATCCGGTGCTCAACTCGTATCTCTTCGGCGCGCTGGAGGAGCGTGACGCGGTGATGCGCCAGCTGGCGGCCTCACGCGCGTCGGACTCGGAAGTCTTGTGGCGATAACCGCGGGTGCCTGGACCGTGAAAGGGCAGAGAATGAACGAGGAGTGGATGTACGGACGTCGATTGCGAACCGGTATGCGTTCAGCGCTGACGGCGCTGGTGGCGACGCTGGCGACGATCACGCCGCTACAGGGGCAGGACGTCCGGGGCTACATCGGCGTCAAGCTGGAGTGCACGAACTGCCGCCTGAAGACGACGAACGAGACGGCGGTCTGGTCGTTCACGACGCCGCCCCGGATCAGCTGGGTCGGTGAGGACGGCCCCGCGGCACGGGCCGGTCTGGAGCCCGGCGACGTGATCGTGGCCGTCAACGGCGTCGACATCGTCACCGATGAAGGCGGCCGCCTGTTCGGCGGCCTGCGGGCCGGTGTGCCCGCCGAGCTCAGCGTGCGGCGGGAGGGCGAGGCGCTGACGATCGAGGTCACGCCAGCCAGCCAGACCGAGGCGTTCGGGGCAGCCTACGCCTACTTGATCGAGCCGGGCCGCTGGGACTCGGTGCGCGTCCAGCTTCGGCAGCTGTACGAGGGGCAGGTCAAGTTGAAGTCGGCGTTGCGCGAGGCGGAGCAGGCGCTGGAGCGGACGGAGAGCGAGGCGCTCCAGGCCCGGAGCGAGCAGGGGCGGCACTTGGCGGAGGAGCAGCGGGCACGGATCGACTCGATGCGGCGCCAGCTGTCCGAATGGCAGGTGCAGCTACGTCTGCACGCCGACTCGCTGGCGGCGCGCACGCTCTACGTGACGCCACGTGCGGTGCCAAAGGTCGAATTGGTGCTGCCGACCGCGCCGGACGCGCGCTCGATCACCTTGTACAGCAACGCGGTGGCCGGCGCGCGGTTCGAGGAGCTGAGTGAGGGGAACCCGCTGGTCACCTATTTCCCCGGCGTGGAGTCGGGGCTCTTGATCACCCGGGTGGTCGAGAACACGCCTGCGCATGTCGCGGGGCTGCGCGAAGGGGACGTGGTCCTGGCGGTCGACGGCGAGCGCGTGCAGAGCGTGGCGGAGCTGAGGCGCAAGCTGCGCGACTCGGACGAGGCGGAGCTCACCTACGTACGCAAGGGCAAGGAACAGACGTGCAAGATCCCCCCGAAATGAGGCCGGCGCCCGGCGCGGGGCCGACCGCTTCGGGCGTTCGCTGGCGGTGACCGAGAAGGGCCTGTCTCGTTGGGGCTACGCGGGACTGGCCCTTTTCGCCATCCACCTCGTCCTGCTCTTCCTCCCTCCCATCCCGCCCGACGTCAAAGGCTCCCTCTGGTCGTACCTCGCCGGGTACCTCGCCGTGGCGCTGCTGCTCGTCGAGCTCGCGCGGCACGCCGAGCCGCTCGTCGCCGGCTGGGGCGGCTGGCCAGCGGCGCGCCGCTGGGCGGCCGGGCTCGGCGTCAGTGCGGCGGCGCTGGCGCTGGCGCTCACGCTTCGCGGTTCCGCGCCCGAGCTGTTCCAGCGCTTCTCTCGCGAGAACGGCTTCTGGGAGCCGGTCTCGCTCTTCTGCTATCTGGGCGGTGCGGTCATGCTGCTGGCAACGGGTCGCGCGCTTGCAGGCCCGGCGCTTCGGCACCGGCGGTTCGTGGCCGGCCTCTACCTGCTGCTCGGGCTCGAGGAGATCGACTACTTCGGGATCTTCGGGGGCCTGATCGGTCGGATCGATGGCGACTACGCTGGCTCGCTGCACGACCTCATCCTGCTGGCCGTCGATGGCGTGCTCAGCACGAGTGCGTGGGTTCTGATCGGGTCGGCCTTCCTGCTCATGCTGGCCGCGCTCTACGGGTCGGGCTATCTGCAGCCACGCGCGCTCGCCGCGATGGTGCGCTCGAGCGACTTTTTCTGGGTGTGCGTGGGCCTCGGGTTCCTGGCGGCGGGTGCCTTGGCCGAGGCGTCGCCCTCCGGCTGGGCCGCCCGGCCACCGACGCTCGAGGAGGCGCTCGAGCTGGTCGGCGCGATCCCCTTACTCTGCTACGCCCTCAGTATCGCGGGCCGCGGCGCGGGTCCGACGCCGCTAGTCGAGCAGCGAGCGTAGAACCGTCTCGATCCGGTCCAGCGCCTCCTCGAGCTCGCTCTTCGGAAGCCCGTAGCCGAGCCGCATGTAGCCGTCCATCTGGAAGTGGTCGCCCGGCACGATCAGCACGCTCTGCTCGTCTTTGAGCCGCTGGGCCAGCTGGCTCGAGTTGATCTCGAAGGCGTAGCGCACGTAGACGATCGCGCCGGCCCGCGGCTCGCGGTAGTGGAAGATGTCCGGGCGCGCCGCCAGCCAACCCGTCAGCGGCGGCAGGTTCTCGCGCAGGATTCGGCGCGTGCGCTCGTGGATGCGCGGGCGCGTCGCCGGGTCGAGCGCGAGTCGGGCGCAGAGATCGCTCAGCGCGCCCGGCCCGATCGTCGTGTAGTCCTTATAAGACCAGAGCCGGGCGATGAATTCGGCCGGCCCGACCGCCCAGCCGATCCGGAGGCCGGGCAGCCCGTACGCCTTGGAGAGCCCGGCGGTCACGACCAGCCGGTCGTAGCGGCCCCAAAAGCTCGGGGCGCGCACCCCGTCCAGCTCGGCACCGTTGTAGATCTCGTCGGCCAGGATCCAGGCGCCGACTCGGTCGGCGGCGGCGACGATAGCGTCGATCTCCGCCGCCTCCAAAATCGCGCCGGTCGGGTTGTTGGGCTGCGTGACAATGATCAGCTTGGCACCGCCGGCGAGCGCGGCGTTCAGCTCGTCGAGGTCGGGCGACCAGCCGCGCGACTCGAGGAGGCGGAACGGCCGCAGCTCGCGCGCGAACGCCTGCGATGCGCCCCAGAGCTGCATGTAGTTGGGCACCTCCATCACCGCGACGTCGTCCGACTCGAGCAGGCTCCAGGCGGCGACGAAGTTCGCCTCGGCACCGCCGTTCGTCACCAGCACGTTGTCGACCGTAGCGCCGGGATAGAGCAGGGCGATCCGCTCGCGCAGCTCCTCGGTGCCGTTCGACTGGTTGTAGACGAGCCGCTGATCGAGCAGCAGCTTGGGGTCCGCGCCGGCCAGCTCCATCAGCTCGAGCAACGTCATCGGGTGCACGCCGCTCTCCGACAGGTTGAGCTCGACGCGGTTCTCCCACGTCGACTGCCAGCGCTCCATCTCGAAGGGTTTCAGCTTCATGGCGTCCAGCCTCTGCGGGTAGCGGCGCGCCTGCGTTCCGGAAGCGGGCGCGGGAACAATAGGAGGAGTGTCACGGCGAACGCCACCTCGACGAGCAGGTCGAGCCAGAGCCAGCTCATCCCACCGAGGCGTGGCAGCCAGAAGAGGCTCACGAGCGCTATGGCGCCGGCGACCGCCGCGCCGAGGAGCGTGGGGAAGGGGCCGGGCGGCTCGCGGCGCGCCGCCTCGATCAGGCTTCCGCCCACGACAATCAAGACCGCGGCGAACGTCTGGACCTGGAACGGTTGGAGGGGCAAGGCGACGGCCCGGGCGTAGCTGGAGAAGTGGAGCAGCGGCCAGAGCCCGACCGCTAGGTAGTAAAGCCCCTGTGCGATGAGGGTCGAGCGCCGCCAGCGGTCGCGCGCCTCGATCGGGCGTGCGCCGCCGGGCCCAGCGCGTCGGCTAGCCACGCTTCCGCTCCACGCTTGGCGGCGACACCAGGTCTGTGACCTCCCTCTCTGCAGGTGAAACGGAGTGTGAAGCTACGCCGTGCGCCGGGGCTTGGGAAGCGAAGGCGCCCAAGCGCCGCCTGGCCCGGGTCGAGGAAGGCCGGTAGTTTCGTCCGCCATGGAGGAGACAGATGTACGGCGGCGCCGCTACGGCGACAAAGAGGTCGGCCTCATCCTGAAGCGCGCCGCCGAGCTGCAGCGCCTGGAGCCGGAAGCAGCGGCAGGAGGCGGCCTCACGCTTGCCGAGCTCGAGGAAGTTGCGGCCGAGGCCGGGATCGATCCGCGGATGCTGCGCCGCGCGGCTGACGAGCTGGACGCCGGCAGCGTCGGGTTGGGGGCCGAAGGTATGGACCAACTGCTGGGCGCACCGACCACGATCCGCTTCGAGCGCCGCATCCCGGGCGAATACCCGCCGCTCGAGTTCGAGCGGCTTGTCCCCGACATCCAGGCAGCCGCCGAGGGCGTTGGCCAGCCGAGCGCATTGGGACGCACGCTGACCTGGCAGTCGACCAGCCAGGACTCGTTGCGCACGCTGCAGGTCACCGTCAGCTCTGGGGAGGGGCAGACGTGGATTCGCATCGAGGAGCGGCTGGGCCAGCTGGCCGCCAGCCTGTTCGGCGGCTTCGTGGGCGGCGGCGGTGGCGGGGTCGGACTGGGCGTGGGGCTGGGCGTCGGCCTCGGTGCCCTCGGTTCCGCGGCCTTCGCGATCATCTGGCCGATTGGCATCGTGGGCGGCGCCTACCTGCTCGCCCGGCGGTTCTACCGCTCGGCGGTGCGCCGGCGCCAGCGAACTCTGCGCGAGCTGCTCGACCGGCTCACCGAACGGGTCGAGGCGGGTACGGCCCCTCAGGCGCTCGGGCGCCCGAAGGAAGAGCTGTCCGGCGCTTAGGTCGCGAGCTATTCGGGCGACTTCTTGCAGCTGACGGAGATCCCCGACCGACTGGAGCGGAGGATCTCGGTCTCCAGATTCGGCGTGTTCTGCAGCTCTTCGAGGAAGTCGCGGATACCGCGCATCCGGCGGTTGAGGACGTTGTGCGCGGTGAAGCAGCCGCCGACCTTGAGCTTCGGCAGAACGGCCTGAAGGTAGCGGGCGTACCAATCCTTGTCGGCGTCCACGAAGACGAAGTCGAAGGGCCCTTCCAGTTCCAGGACCAGCTCGTGCGCGTCGGCGTGTCGCGCGTCGATGAAGTCGCTGAGCCCGGCGGCCTCGAAGTTCTCCAGCGCCTGGTCGTACCGTCGTTCGTCGATCTCGATCGTGATCAGCTTTCCGCCGGTCTTGCTCAGCGCCCAGGCGATCCAGATCGCCGAGTGACCGGTCGAGGTGCCGATCTCCACGGCCCGCGTAAAACCGTTACTGACGACGAGATCGTAGAGCGCCCGGCCATCGGATTCGGGGACGTTCGCGTCCCGCCAGCGGCCGCGCTGCGCGTCCAGAAACTGCTGAACGCGCGCGTCGATGTCCGGTTGCGGGTGAGCTTCCTGGGCGATCGATACAGATGCCGGCGAGCTCAGCCAGAGCGCCAGCGCTGCGCCGAGGATGGTGGGTGGCTGGCTCATGTCCTCAAACTGGGTGCGCCCTTCTTGATCCGCCAGCCGTATTTGACCGGCGCGTCATTCTGCGGGTAAGGTGAGGAGGACCGCGACCTCCTTCGGCTCGAGGGCTGCGGGGCCAACACTTTTCAAAGCGTGCAGCTCATCTGCCAGGCGGTCGACGCAGGCGGGCTCAGGCTCCTGTGGGAGCGCGTCGGCCAGCGCGCTGAGCGCGCGCTCGGTGGCCAGCGTGTAGCGGCGCGTCAGGCGGTCGAGCAGGTCCTCGATGCGCTGGCGCTCATCGTTGGTGAGCCGGTGCGCGGCGGTTCGAAACGTGCGGCTGAGCCAGGCGGCGATGCGGGACTGTGGCAGGTTGGGGCTGAGCGCGTCACCGGCGAGCCGCGACACCTCGATGCGTTGAAGGATCGATCGCACATAGCGTGCGCAGAGCCGGCGCGCGCGGTGGAGCGATTCGATCGGCGGCTCGCGTTGTACGAGCTCACGGGCTCCACGCCAGAGCTCGAGCGCGCCCGCCTGGTCTTCCACGATCGCGCCCGTCTCCAGATCGGCGACCAGCCAGAGGCCGCGGCTCAGGTCGCGGTCGCCGACCCGCCAGTAGGCGACCGCCCCAACGGTTGCGCGCTGCGGGTCCGTTACCGCGCTCGCGGCAAAGTGTGCCGGGTTCGCTGCGGCGGCGAACTCCCGGCTCGCGCTCAAGTCCAGGTAGGCCTGCTCCTCGGGATCGAGCGGGCCCTCGATCTCCGCTTCCAGGCGATCAAGACTGTGCGGGTCGCGCGAGAGGGCACGGACGTGGTCGAGCGAGGGCTCGGCCGCGGCGGCCGCCGCTAACACGGGCGCATCGAGGCCGAGCGTACTGGCGATCGTCTCGACCTTGCTTTGCAGGCGACTCATGAGCCCGAGTAACCGGTCGAGATCGCGGGTGGGCGTGAAGTGGTAGAGCTGGACCACGTCCACAACGGCGCCTAGCCGGTCGACGCGCCCGATCCGCTGCATGAGGCGCACTGGGTTCCACGGCAGATCGTAGCTCACCACGACCGACGCGTCTTGCAGGTTGAGGCCCTCGCTCAGCACGTCGGTGGCGATCAGCAGATCGACCCGCTCGCGCTCAGGCGGCGGCCGGGTGCGGTTGCTGCGCGGCGCGAACCGCTCGATCACCTCGCGCCGGCTGGCCGGCTCGAGCCCGAGCCGGGCGCCGCCACTGTCGATGCGCGCGATGTGCGGAAGGTCGCGCAGTTCGCGGTGGATGTAGCGGGCCGTGTCGCGGAACTCGCTGAAGACGAGAACCTTGAGTCCGGCGAGCGGGCCTGCGAGGAGCTCGCGCAGGTTGGCGAGTTTCTTGTCGGCAGCGGGTCCCACCGTGCTGAGCGCGGTGTGCATGTTGGCCAATGTCTCGAGGTCCTTCCGGAGCTCTCGTTGAAACTCCCGTAGCTGATCGGGCTCGACTGCCGGCGCCGGCAGCATGAGTTCGAAGAAAGCGAGCTGGCTGCCGGGGTCGTCTGCGGGCCCGCGAAAGGTCGCGCGGTAGTCGGGCCGGGTGAGCACCCGGCCGGAGTCGAGTGCGCGGAGCGCGGTGCTGCACCAGGCGAGCTGCTGGACGACGCTACGTCGAAAGGCCTCGAGGCTCGACTCGAGCCGCTTGAGCAGGATGATCTTGAGCAGGTCGCCGGCGGCCTGCTGAGCCACCCGGTTACGCTCGACGCTGCCGGGATCGAGGACTGGGAAGCGGAGGTCGGCGAGCCACTTGTCCAGGCGGGCAAAGAGAGAACCGTAGATGCCGGCCAGGTCGTAAGCGACCGCGACCGGCGGTCGCCGCTCGGGAAATGCCAGGTCGAGCGGCCGATCGGTCTGCGCGTCGCGTACGCGGATATTGCCGTAATGGGTGCGGACGAAGCGGCGAGTTCGTCTGAGGGTGCAGGCCGAGATGATCTTCCGAATCTCGTCCGGTACCTCAGCGGCTTGCCGGAAGCTCTTTCGGTAGTCGGGGATACCGAGGTGTCGAAACGCTCCCGGCGCGGCGAACAGGTCGATCAGGTGCTGGAGATCGTAGATCGTGTTGTTGATCGGCGTGGCAGTGAGCAGGACGACGCGGGCGTGGCGCACCAGGTCGGCGAGGGCGCGGTACCGTCGGGTCGCGGGGTTACGGAAATTGTGCGCTTCATCGACCAGGACGAGATCCGCTGGCGGCAGGCTCGCCGGCTCGAAGTTTCGGCGGCCGAGCGATTCCATGGAAAGAAGGATCAAAGGTCGTGTGTCGCTCTCCCGGACCCAGAAGTCGAGCGTGTCGGTCGCGCGCGAGTTGCGTTTCGTGTCAGTGGCGGCCATCGGGCGCGGAGTGCCTGTCAGGTAGGCGAGCTCGTGTTGCCACTGATGCCGGAGCGCGGCCGGCACGACGACCAGAACTCGGCCACCCTGCTTCAGAACGCCCTCCAGGAGCCGCAGCCCGACGTAGGTCTTCCCCAACCCCACGGCATCGGCGACGATCACTCCGCCGTAGCGGTCCAGGATCGCACTCGCTCGCTCGAAGGCTCGCAGTTGATGAACGGCCAGCTCCGGTGCATCGCTGGGACGGGCCCCTCGTGTCTGACTCTGACGAGCGGCGAAGTGGGCCTGGAGGACGCGGCCGTAGAGTTCGCTAGGCGTGAGCGAGTCGAACGGCACGTCTGCGGCGGAGCCCGCGTCGTGATGAGGCCGCCCGATGAACCGCTCGCGCACCGAGCCGGCGACGGCCGTGTCCGGTTGGCACTGAGTGCGGGCGTTCAGCGCAGCGAGCCGGTCGCGCAGTCTCTGCAGCACCAGAGGCCGCCGGTGCACGCTGATCCAACTCCAGCCTTCAGCGTCGCCGGTCAGGACGACGGCGTAGTCGGGGAAGCCTGAGCCGTCGGTGTAGATCAGCAGGAACTCTGGACATGGCGGCTCAGCGACCTGGGTGAAACGCCAGGTCGCGGGAAAGTCGACCCAGGGTGGGCGATCGCCGAAGACGTCAACGTGAACGGGGCCGGCACGCGCAACCCGCCCGTCGAGGAGCGAGACAAGTCGGTCGGGGTCCGCGACAGCCGCCTCGACGCGCCGCGCCCGCGACCAGAGCCGGCGGATCAGGTCGGCGGCTTCCTCGAACGACGTGGCGAGCGGTTCCGACCAGGCCGCGTCGGTCATGCGCCGGCCACCGGGTTCGACAACCGCGCGTCGAATTCCTGCAAGGCGTTTAGGTCGTTCACGCTCAGGCCATAGAGCCAAGCGACCCTCTCGTCTAGCGTTGCCTTTTCCTCTGCGGTCATTCCGCCTGCGGCGTGGGCCGCGTCGCTCAGCCGCAAGCAATCTGTCAGCACAGCCGCGTCGGGGTGGGTGGGAAACGGTAGGAGCGCGACCGTCCATCCCAGGAACCGGAAGTAACCTCCGGCGGCCCGCTCGGCGATCGCCTTCAGGTAGGCGCGGGCCGCGGTCGAGTTGAGGACGGCAGCCAGCAGATGCGCGTCTTCGTCCGACGCGGCTGTGATCTGATAGACCGTGTTGAGGCTGATGACCGGTGCCGGGCGGCGGAGGAAATCTACCCGTCCAGGGACAACGGCGGCTTGCATCGTCGGCGCGATGTCGCGCCAGGCCACACGGTGCCCCCACTTATTGGGGTTCGTCCGAAACAGGGTCCAATACGGCTGCCCGGGGCGCAGGTCGAGACGCGCGGCGAGCTCGTGCTCGTGTGGGCGTAGGTAATTGGCCAGTGCGGTCGGCAACGTCGGGAGCACGACGCCGTCGTCTTCATGCGTCCAGACGAGCGTCTTGAGGAGCGTGAAACGCCAGCTCGACAGGTCCTCACCGCGTAGTGCGGGGCGAAGCCGAGCGACTTCGAGCTCGACTTCGAGTTCGTCCAGCCGGAGCATCGCACGATCGGCTGCGACCCGCTCCGTCACCAGGTCACCAAGGAAGACCTGATTGCAGCCCGTGAAGATGCCGCGGCCCGGCCGCCGGCCAGGCTGGGCGCCGAGCGGTGGTCCGGCGGCACGCATACGATCGCAAGCGTCGCGCACGGCCGGGGGCGCCAGCGCCCACGGCGATTGCAGGTCATCGCTGAGCAAGGGCAGTCGTCGCTGAGCGAGTCGAACATCGAGGCGTGCACCGTGCCGGTCGTGGACCGCGATCCGGGTTGAGCGCCTGCGATCGGCGCGGCTTCCCGCGACGATCAACCCGAGTGGGTAGGTCGTGGCCTGGAAGAGCTTCTGAGTCGTGAGCGCGCAGTCCTCGATGGAGATGACCTGGGTCGTCGTGAGGAGCCGCTCGCGCAGCGCACCGGCGGACAGGCTGCGTGCCAGCTTGGCCGGTAGCAAGAAGCCGAGTGCGCCATCTTCGGCGAGCAGGTCGAGTGACCGTTCCAAAAACAGCGCGCTGAGGTCGAGCTGCGCTCCGAACCCGCGGCCCGCTCCCGCCAGCCGGCCGCCTGCACGCCAGCCGGCGTTACGAAGCGCTGCGAAACGCTGGCGCAGACGATGTCGTGATAGCCCGGACCAGTGGTGAGTCCGGACCCAGGGCGGATTCCCTAATATGACTTGGAAGTTCGCGGTCGGCCGTTCGGGATCCGCGAAGTGGATCGGGAAAGAGAAGAAGGGTAACTCCTCGGCATCGCGGATGCGGCGCGTCAGCCGGCTGACCTCCCGCTTCCGACGCCTGAGTCCGGCTGCTTTGCGCTTCTGTGCGCGTGAAAGCCCGGAACGCCGGCCGAACAGGTCGGCGCTGCGAGCGGCGGCGCGCAGGTCGCGTCGGCGCGAATCGATCTGGGCTGCCAGCTCGCCGAGGAAGGTCAGGGCCAGCTCGGCCTCCGTCCGATGCAAGCTTCGCTGGATGCTGTGCTTGCCGGGCCCGGCGCTGCGGAAGTAGCGCTGGCGGCGACGCGCCAGGCGTTTCACCGCGCGGCGCCAGCGTCCAGCCAGCGCGCCGTGGTCCAGGTTGCCCAGCTGCAGCACGAAGTCGATTGGATCGACGAGCGCGTCGCCCTGGCGCACGTTGAGGTCGAGATTCGGGAGTGGTGGTACGGCAGCCACATCATCCGTCTCCAGGTCGACCATTAGCGCGAGCCAAAGGCGGAGCTCGCACAGCCGTACCGCCGCCGGATTAAGGTCGACGCCGTGGAGGTTGTGCTGAATTAGCTTCTGCCGGCGCTCGAAGCGGGCGAAGCTGTCGGCCGGCGGCCCGTCCAATGCGTCGTGCAGAGCCTCCAGGCGTCGTAGTGCGGCGAGCAGGAAGGCGCCGGACCCGACCGCGGGGTCGAGCACACGCAGGGAGGCGAGAGCGGCGCGCAAGCGATCGGCCTGCGCCGCGTCGAGCGACGACGTGCCGCCCGCGATGAGCTTTCCGATCCGTGGGGCGGCGATGCGTGTTGAATGCGCGAGGTGCGTTGAGAGCGTACCTATTACCAGCCGGTCGACGAGCGAGCGCGGCGTGAAGAAGGCACCGGTCGCGTTTCGGACTGGGCCCGCCATCAGTCCCTCAAACACCTTGCCCAGCATCTCGGGGTCGACGGCGACGTCCTGGTCCGCCGGATCATCTTCGCGGAGCGTGAACTGATAGCGGTCGAGCAGGTCGAAAATGATCGGCGCGAAGCTGTCATCGGGGATATTCAACCGCCGGTACTTGCGTTCGAGAAGATCCCGCTCGAACAGGCCGCCGTTCAGATAGGGCAGGTCACCCAGCTCGCGCGCCGCGCGCCCGCGACGCTGCGGCGGACGATTGAGCGCGCCGAAAAACAGGGGTTGGAGACGACGGCGATAGAAAGGGAGCCCGGAGCGCAACGCATCCTCGAACAGGTGACGCAGGTACTCTGCGTCCCCGGCCAGCCAACCCTTGCGCTGGATGAAGTAGAGGAACAGCAATCGGCCGAGGACGATCAGCGCCAGATCGAGCCGGTCCCGGCGCGCGCTCTCCGGCACGCCGTCCAGTCGCAGAGCGAGCTGTGCCCGCTGCCGTCGAAACTCGTTGAAGAAGCGGCGCGTGAGCCCCTCACGGTCCAGCGCGCGGGCGTGGGCGAGTGCCAGGTCGCTCGCCGTCGCCCCCCCGTCCACGGCGAGCGCGGCCAGGATGTCGAGTTCGGAGCGGCGCGGCGCGGTCGGGTCGACCCACAGCTTGAGCAGCCGGAAGGGCCCGGGCCCGAGCCCCCAGCTGACCACGACGCGCCGGTCGTCGCCGGGCGCCTCGAACAGGAGCAGCGCGCGCCGAGCCGGGTTGTGACGGTAGAGCGCGGCGGCGACCCGGCGGATCGATTCCGGATCGAGGCGCCCGTCTCCGAAGCGGACGCGCAGGACCTGAAAGCCCCGATGACGGGCCGCGATCTCGAGCCCGATCCGCTCCGCGGGGTCGAGCCCGAAATCGGCCCGGGCCGCGGCCGGGACCGTGAGGCCGAGCGTCTCGAACCCGAGCGCGCGGAGCAGTGGCCCAGGCCCGCTCTTCGGCCAGCGCGCCAGCCCCTGCCGCAACTCTTGCCTGCTGATCACCGACGCGCCCCCCAACCGTTCGCCCACACCCCCTGAAGCGTCGCGGGGGCACGCTGCGGTCGGCGCGTCAACAGATCGGCAACCGTGCGGCTGGAGGGGGGCGGCAGGGGTTGCGGGGCCTGTGACCTGCGGATAGGATCGTTTGTCCAACTCATAGACAACCGCGCCAACGCAGCCCCCGGCCGAGTCGTCGAGGGCCAGGATACGTGCGCCGCCGCGACCGGGCAGAGGCCGGGTCGGGGGGCGCCGTCTGCGCTAGTCGGAACCGCGGAAAAGCAGTTACCCGGGAGAAAAGGAGGCAAAGATGCTCAAGGAATTCAAAGAGTTCGCGATGCGCGGCAACGTCATCGACATGGCGGTCGGCATCATTATCGGTATCGCGTTCGGCAAGATCATCACGTCGTTCGTGAACGACGTTCTGATGCCGCCGATCGGCCTCTTGCTCGGCGACGTGGATTTCAGCAATCTGTTCATCAACCTGACAGATGCGGCGTATCCCACGCTCGAGGCGGCTCATCTCCATGTCCTTGATCCTGAGGAGCCCCGAGCCCTTCTCGAGGGCCTTGTGGCAGATGACCTCCAGATCGCGGTGGATCTTGGGAT
>CAYFXF010000042.1:14241-15676 GCA_964347085.1 uncultured Gemmatimonadota bacterium
GGCGTGTTCCTGAACACCGTGCTCGATTTCCTGATCGTCGCCTTCGCGATCTTCTTGGTGATCCGGCAGATGAACAAGCTGAAGAAGAAGGAAGAGGCGCCGCCGGCCGAGCCGACCACCAAGGCGTGTGAGTACTGCGCCTCGGAGATCCCGATCAAGGCCTCGCGCTGCCCGAACTGCACCTCCGAGCTGAAGGCGGCGTAGCGCGCGAACCGGGGGGACGACACACGAAGTGGAGAACTACGAGAAGCTGGGCGCCTTCTATCTCGGCCGGCCCTATGATCTGGACGAGAAGAAGGGGCTCGAGGGGCCTCTGCTCTACGACTCGAAGGACCTGGTCACGCACGCCGTCTGCGTCGGCATGACGGGGAGCGGGAAGACGGGCCTCTGCATCGGGCTCTTGGAGGAGGCGGCGATCGACGGCATCCCGGCCATCGTCATCGACCCGAAGGGCGATCTGCCCAACCTGCTGCTCACCTTCCCGGAGCTCCGGCCCGAGGACTTCACGCCGTGGGTGAACCCGGACGACGCGCGCAAGAAGGGCCTGAGCGTCGAGGAGTACGCGGCGAAGCAGGCGGAGCTCTGGAAGAACGGGCTCGCCTCCTGGGGCCAGACCGGCGAGCGGATCCGGCGGCTGCGTGAGGCGGCCGACTTCGCCGTCTACACGCCGGGCAGCACGGCGGGGCTGCCGGTCTCGATCCTGGCGTCGTTCGCCGCGCCGCCGGCCGCGCTGCTCGACGACGCGGAGCTTCTGGGCGACCGGATCAGCACGACGGTCACGAGCTTGCTGGGGCTGCTCGACATCGAGGCCGACCCGATCCAGAGCCGTGAGCACATCCTGCTCTCGACCATCCTGGGCGGCGCGTGGCGCGAAGGTCGCGACCTCGACCTCGCGTCGCTGATCCAGCTGATCCAGGCGCCGCCGGTCACGAAGGTGGGCGTGCTGGACCTCGAGTCGTTCTACCCGGCGAAGCAGCGGTTCGAGCTGGCGATGGCGCTCAACAACCTGCTGGCGGCGCCCGGGTTCGCGGCCTGGATGGAGGGCGAGCCGCTGGATATCGACGGCATGCTCTACACACCAGAGGGTAAGCCGCGGGTCGCGATTTTTTCGATCGCGCATTTGAGCGACGCCGAGCGGATGTTCTTCGTCTCGCTGCTCCTGAACCAGGTGCTCGGTTGGATGCGTGGCCAATCGGGTACGACGAGCCTGCGCGCGATCGTCTACATGGACGAGATCTTCGGCTACTTTCCGCCGGTCGCGAACCCGCCGTCCAAGGCGCCACTGCTCACGCTGCTCAAGCAGGGGCGCGCCTACGGGGTCGGCGTTGTGCTCGCCACGCAGAACCCGGTCGACCTCGATTACAAAGGGCTGTCGAATACGGGTACCTGGTTCATCGGCCGGCTGCAGACCGAGCGCGACAAGGCGCGCGTGCTG
>CAYFXF010000042.1:15686-15961 GCA_964347085.1 uncultured Gemmatimonadota bacterium
TCGCCATGAGTCGATCCTCCCCATCCAGTTGCAACGCGCTTCGACCGGGGCGCGATGGAGGAGACGCTGGCCGGGCTCGGGAAGCGGGTCTTCTTGCTGAACAACGTGCACGAGCAGGAGCCCGCGACCTTCAACACGCGCTGGGTGATGTCCTACCTGCGGGGCCCGCTCACCCGCGACCAGATCAAGCGGTTGATGGAGCCGCGCAAGGCGGCGGCGCCCGTGGCACCGGCGGCAGTGGCGGCGGGGGCGGCGGGGGCGGTGGGGGCGGCGGC
>CAYFXF010000043.1:0-15761 GCA_964347085.1 uncultured Gemmatimonadota bacterium
TCTTCGGCGACGTCGTGCCCTACGTCTTCTCGGGGATCGGGGTGGCGATCCACGTCGTCTCGGTGCTGATCATGGGCATCTATATGGCGCTCAAGCCCTCGATGTACCGGGAAGGGCTGATCGCGCTAACCCCCCCCAACTACCGAGAGCTGGCACGCGACATCCTGGACGACCTGGGTCATACACTGAGGTCGTGGCTGGTCGGTCTGGGGATCGCGATGTTGGTGCTCGGCGTGTTCACCTGGATCGGCTTGCTCCTGCTCGATGTCCCGTATTCGCTCGCCTTCGGCGTGTTCACGGGTCTGGCGGTGATCGTCCCCTTCTTCGGCTCCATAACCTCGACCCTGCTGCCGGCACTCTTCGTCATCGCGAGCGGCGGCCTGAGCAAGGCGTTCTTGGTCCTGCTGCTTGGCATCGTCGTACACGTGTTCGAGGCGAACGTCGTCGCGCCGATGGTCTTCGAAAAGCAAATAGAGCTGCCGCCCGTCTTGACGATCCTCTCCGTGCTCATCATGGCCAAGCTGCTTGGCGTGGTCGGCTTGCTGGTCGCCGTGCCCGTGCTCGCCACGGTCATGGTGCTGGTGCGGCGCATCTTCGTGCACCGGGTGCTTGAGGGCAAAGGCTTCCACCGGATCGAAAGAGACGCGCCCGCGGTCATCAGCTTGCCCACCGGCGACGGCGTCCTCGTCCACCCTTCGGCCCCCGAGGCGAGCATCCCTTCGCTGCTGGAAGGGTGAGCGCGCCGCGTCGAGTTCGCGACACTCAGCCCCTGACGGTGGCGCCTTGATCGTTGGTGTCGGGATCGACCTGGTACAGATCGAGCGGGTGAGAGCGCTGGTGGCCCGACACGGAGACCGCGTGCGCGGCCGCCTGTTTACGGAGAGTGAGCTGGCGGACTGCGCCGCGCGCCGCGACGACGCTGAATGCCTGGCTGCGCGCTTCGCTGCAAAAGAAGCCGCGCTCAAGGCGTTGGGCACGGGCAAGATCCCGGGCCTCCGCTGGACGGACCTCGAGCTGACGCAGGACGCGTCGGGCCGGCCCCGACTCCTCCTCGCGGGCGGGGCGGGTGATCACGCGGACCGACTCGGTGTGAGTCGGGTATGGGTGAGCCTTAGTCATGAGGCGGGCCTGGCCTGCGCGATGGTGGTGCTGGAAGGCGCAGAGGCCTAGGACCGGAGCAGCCGCCCCCCGTCGACCACGATCGTCTCTCCCGTGATGTAGTCCGAGGTTGCCAGGAAAACTACGGCGCCGGCGACGTCCCCTGGTGTTCCCAGCCGGCCTAGGGCGGTCTGCTCGGCCAGCTCTCGTCGCTCTCGCGCGCCCAGCCCGTCAGGCGGCAGCACCGGCCCGGGTGCCACGGCGTTGACCCGGATCGCGGGCGCCAGCGCCCGCGCCAGAGCGCGCGTCATAGTCACCACACCGGCCTTGGCGATGCAGTGGTGGGTGTAGCTCGGCCAGGCTTGGAACGCTGCGAGGTCGGCGATGTTGATTATCGTGCCCGTACCCTGCCGCTTCATCAGCCGCGCTGCGGCCTGAGAACAGAAGAACGGCCCGCGCAGGTTGAGATTGATGACGCGCTCCCAGTCCTGTGGTGTGATCTCGAGGACCGGCTTGCGCTCGAAGTTCGCCGCGTTGTTGACGGCGACGTCTAGACGGCCGAATCCAGCCTCCAGCTGAGCGAACAGCCGCTCGATCTCAGAGGGCTGGGCCAGGTCCGCCTGAATCGCTTCGGCCTGCACGCCCAGCGCGCGCATCTCGTCGACCGCCTCGCGGGCTTGTTCGGCGGAGGTATGGTAATGGATCGCCACGTCGGCGCCGGCTTCGGCTAGCGCTCGCACGATCGCCCGCCCGACGCGCTGGGCGCCGCCGGTGACGAGGGCCACGCGTCCGCGAAGTTCCATCCTCGTCGGCGGGTCAGTGGGGCAAGCGGTCGACGGTGGTCGTCTCCGCGATGTCTGGCGGGGCAGTGGGCTTAACGCGGACGGACTTTGCCGGCAGGCCCACGTTCACGTGAAAGGGTCGGACGTCACGGGTGGCCAGGGCGCAGGCCCCGACCATGGCGTTGCGGCCGACTACGACCCCGGCGAGCACCGTCGCATGGTAGGTGATGCGCACGTCGTCCTCCAAGACTGTGGTCGCGCTGCTGACATTTCGCTGATCCACGATGGAGTGGGTGTGCGAATAGACGTTGACGTAGTCGGAGATGGAGACGCGATCGCCGATGATGATCCCGCCTCGATCGTCCAGGACGACGTCGCGGTGGAGCACGACATCGTCGCCGACTTCCAGGTTGTAGCCGAAGGAGAACTCGACGAAGTTGAAGCACTTGAAGTTGAGGCCGCAGCGCTTGAAGATGTGTGGGGCAAGCAGGCGCCGAAATCGCACGCCCAGATGCACGTTGCTCCCGTGTGGCGACTTGTCGAACATCTGCCAGAGCCAGAGGAGCGGCTTGACACGGTAGTACCGGTCCCGGTCGACCTCGCTGTAGTATTCGGGCTCCAGCGTCACGTTACGTGGATCGAGGTTCAACAGCGCGAGCTGCAGCGGCTCTGGAAGCTCCGCAGGGTCCTTCCCAGCAAGTTCAGGATGGTAGATGTCGCGCAGCACCTCGAAGCAGAACTGGTTACGATCCAGATCCGGGCGAGCCAGTTCGGCCGCCAGGCGTTCGAGCCAGGCGTCCTGGGCCTTGAGTGCCTCGGGTGCCGGTTCAGCGTCGCGCAGTGGCAAGAAGAGCATGGCCGCGAAGTTAATCACCGGCGGCCACGTCCATCAACCCGTTGGGTGGGGCTGGTCTCGAGAGACAGCCTGCTGGCGTCGGGGTGTGGTCTGCCGGTATGATTACGCCGACCGCCGGCTGCCGTCTCGGACCGGCCGAACGCTCAGTGCCCTTCGAGGTGAGCGTAGAGAGCGACGGCGTGGCCGCGCATGAAGAGGAGAATTGAGGATGGCAGATACGTTCCTTCGCCGACGCGTGTGGCGCAAGCTGGAGTCGCTGCCGGACGAGCGGCTTTACCAGGTGCTGGATTACATCGAGTTTCTGGAAGAGAAGTACGGAGCGGAGCCGCAACGGGCCGACAGCATGCAGCGATTCGCGGAGGAGATTCAGGACCGGTTGCGGGCGGGACGCGCCGCCCCCTGGGCGTTGAAGGGTGTGATGGGGGCTCTGAGCATGGTCGATCGCGCGGTCGGCACTGCGGCGAAGACGGCGCGCGAGTTGGCGGAAGATCTCGCCGATGGGCCGCGGCGCCGCTCCGAGCGAGGGTCGGAGGAGGGTCGTGAGCGGCCCACCAAAATCGTCGTCGATTGACTATGGCGGGAAGAGTCCGGCTAGCGGAAGTTTTGAAGGGGCTGCCGCGCTACGTGCAGCTGCTGACCCGGCTGGTTAGAGATCCCCGGGTCTCGGCCGCCGACAAGGCGCTCCTGGCCGGCACGATCGCCTACGCCCTCACGCCGTATGACCTCCTGCCGGACTTCCTGCCGGTGGTGGGACAGCTGGACGACCTCTTCCTGCTCGCCCTGACGATCGATCGGCTGGTCAGGCGCGCGGGGCCGGAGCTCGTGGCGGCACATTGGGATGGATCGGCAGCGGCGCTGGCGGCGCTGTCAGGCAGCCTGGACGAGCTCGCGCGGCGCCTTCCGGAGCGCGTGCGCGGCCGGCTCGGCGCAGCTGTGGAGGGCCGTTGACACCGGAGAGAACGGCCTTCTATCTTCCGCCATGGAGAAGCGGATAGCGACGTCGCCCGAGCCCGCGGCTGATTTACGCGGCTCGGGCGTTTGTGCTTGCGGGCAGGCTGGCCGCGATGGCGATAGCGATGACGGAGACGATGAATAGAGAGTCACGGCTTAGCGAGGCGCTAACGTTCGACGATGTGCTCCTGGTGCCGCGGCACTCGAGCGTGCATCCGCGCGACGTCGACGTCAGGACACGCCTCACGCGGAATCTGGGTTTGAACATCCCGCTCGTCTCCGCGGCCATGGACACGGTGACCGAGGCGGAGATGGCGATCGCGATGGCCCGCCAGGGAGGTATCGGTATCGTCCACAAGAACATGCCGATCGAGAGCCAGGCCAATCAGGTGGACCGGGTGAAGCGCTCCGAGAGCGGTATGATCCTCGACCCGATCACCCTGCGGCCGGAGGCCTCACTGCGCGACGCCCACCGGCTGATGAGACAATACTCGATCAGCGGCGTGCCGATCGTCGAGGAAGACGGTCAGCTGGTCGGCATCGTGACCAACCGAGACCTGCAGTTTGAGACCGATCTTGATCGGCCGCTGCGAGACGTGATGACCCGCGAGCGCCTGGTGACTGCGCCTGTTGGCACTTCGCTCGACGAGGCGGAGCGCATGCTGCACGAGCACAAGATCGAGAAGTTGCCTGTGGTCGACCAGGATGGGTATTTGCGAGGCCTGATAACCGTCAAGGACATCTTCAAGCGCCGGCATTTCCCGGACGCTGCGAAAGACGAACACGGTCGGCTGCGAGTCGGCGGGGCGGTGGGGACGAGTCGGCGAGATCTGGAGCGCGCGACGGAGCTCGTACGGGCCGGAGTCGATGTGCTGGTCATCGACAGCGCGCACGGGCACTCGGAAGGCGTGCTCAACGCGGTGAGCCGGCTGAAGGAGGCGTTTCCGGCAGTGGAGCTGATCGCCGGCAACGTGGCGACGCGGGAGGGCGCTGGGGCGCTGGTGGCACGTGGGGTCGATGCGGTGAAAGTCGGTGTCGGCCCGGGCTCCATCTGCACGACGCGCGTGGTGACCGGCGTCGGTGTGCCGCAGCTCACCGCCATCATGGACGCGGTAGAGGGCTGCAAGGGTGAAGTCCCGATCATCGCCGACGGTGGGATTAAGCACTCCGGAGATATCGCGAAGGCGGTCGGGGCCGGCGCCCAGGCGGTGATGATGGGTTCGATGCTCGCCGGCACCGAAGAAAGCCCCGGCGAGTCGTTCTTGCTCGAGGGCCGGCGGTTCAAGGTCATTCGGGGAATGGGCTCGCTGTCCGCCATGGAGGAAGGCTCCGCCGATCGCTACTTCCAGGAGGGCGAACTCGACGGCAGGAAGCTAGTCCCGGAGGGAATCGAGGGGCGCGTGCCCTACAAGGGTCCGGTGGCGGATGTAATCTACCAGCTTGTCGGCGGCCTGCGGAGCGGCATGGGCTACTGCGGCGCCTGCTCCCTCGAAGGGCTGCGGCAGGACGCCTGTTTCGTCCGCATCACGACGGGTGGCCTGCGAGAGTCGCACCCCCACGACGTCACTATCACCCGAGAGGCCCCCAACTACAGCATTTGAGCGCCGGCCTACGTTGACAGACCGCCGGCCTGGCTCTAGAATCTGTGCGCTGGCTGACTGAGGCGGCGCTGCCTGCCCCCCCGCCCAGCGGAACAGCTCACCCAACCCCCGCCGGAGCCGTATGAAGACACCTTGGGAAGAGAAGCACCCTCGCCAGCGGGTTAGACTGGTCGACGCGCACCTGACTCACACAGCTGACACGCGCGCCCAGGCCGAGGTCTCGCTCGAGTGGCGAGCCGTCGAGTACCGGGGTAAGGCGACGGAGCACGGGCGGGGCGCGATGGACCTGCGCGCCTGCGCGGAGGCGACGCTTGATGCCCTCAACCAGGTGATGGGCGGACGTATCAGCTTTCGACTGATCGGGGTGAAATCGGTGAGAGCTTTTGACGACACGGTGGCGATCGTGGCCCTGGGCGTGTCTGAGCGGGAGGTGGGTGGCGATCGCCGGTTGGTCGGAACGGCGCCGGTCCGCGACGGCAATTTGCCGCTCGGCGTGGCTCGTTCCGTGCTCAACGCCACGAATCGGGTGCTGGGTAACTTTCTCACCACGACCGACTAGACGGCCCATGCCTACCGCTTGTCTGCCCTTCGATCCGCCGCGACGCGTTCTGATGGGCCCGGGCCCCTCCGACGTGGGTGCGCGTGTCCGCCTAGCCATGGCACGCCCCACAGTCGGACACCTCGATCCTTCGTTCCTCGGGCTCATGGATGCGGTGGCGGCACAGCTGCGAGCCGTTTTCGGCACGCGAAACGATCTCACCATCCCGATCAGCGGCACCGGCTCGGCGGGCATGGAGACGGCCCTCGTCAATCTGCTGGAGCCGGGTGAAGGCGCGATCATCGGGGTGAACGGCGTATTCGGGCAGCGGATGGCATCGGTGGCCGAGCGGGCGGGCGCACGTGTGGTGCTGGTCGAGGCCGCCTGGGGCGAGCCCGTCGACGTGGCCCGGCTGATCGAGGCGCATCGCGCCAATCCGACGGCCCGGCTGCTCGCCGTGGTGCATGCCGAGACCTCGACGGGTGTGATGCAGCCGCTTGACGAGCTGGGCGCGTATCTCCGCGAAACCGACACCCTTTACCTGGTCGATACGGTGACCAGCCTGGCCGGGATACCGGTGGAGGTCGATGCGCGTGGAATCGATGTCGCGTACAGCGGCACGCAGAAGTGTTTGAGCGTGCCGCCGGGCCTCGCACCGATCACCCTCTCGGAACGCGCGCTCCAGCGGGTGCGGTCTCGCAAGGTGAAGGTGCAGAGCTGGTACTTTGACCTGTCACTGATCAGCTCCTACTGGGGCGGGGAGCGGGTGTATCACCACACGGCACCTGTGAACGCGCTCTACGGGCTGCACGAGGGACTGCGGGCCGTGCTGGAGGAGGGCCTGGATGAGCGGTACGAGCGACACCGGCGGCTGGGCGGCCGGCTCCAAGCGGGACTGCTGGAGCGCGGGCTCGAGTTGCTGGTGGAAGAGCCCTTCCGTCTCCCGCAGCTGACGTCCGTGCGGGTACCGGCCGGCGTCGATGACCGGGCGTTCCGGCGTGCGCTGCTCGACCGCTACGGGATCGAGATCGGCGGTGGACTCGGCCCGCTGGTTGGCAAAATCTGGCGGATCGGTCTGATGGGTGAAACCTGCCGGAGGGAGAACGTGACCCTGATCCTCTCTGCGATTGACGAACTGCTGCGGGGCGCGGCATGAAGCGCGCGGCCTGGCGTCTTGTGGCGCTGAGCGGATTGGCGATGTTCGCAGCCGCGTGCGCGACGAAGGGCGCGGGGCCGGGAGCCACGCCCGAGACCGCGGCTGATCCGGAGCGCGGCCCCGATGCGGTGGCGGCGCCGGTCGACAGTCTCGCGGACCTTCTGGAGGGGTCGAACGAGCCCTTCAGCGCGGCGACCACAGCCGAGGTCGAGGCGGAGGTCCGGGAGCTGTTCGGCGAAGAGGAGTTGCGCGAGCTGGAGTCGACGGGCCCGGATTGGGACATCCCGATCACGATCAACGACGCGGTTGAGCGCTGGCTCGAGTACTTCCAGACCGCGGGACGTGAGAACTTCGCGATTTACCTCTCGCGTGCCGGACGATACGAGCCGATGATGCGCGCGGTGTTTCGTGACGCCGACTTGCCGGAAGACTTGGTCTATGTCTCGCTGATCGAGAGCGGATTCAGCCCTCGCGCCTACAGCCGGGCCCGTGCTGTGGGCCTCTGGCAGTTCATCTCCGGCACGGCGCGGCTCTACGACCTGCGGGTCTCATACTGGGTGGACGAGCGGCGTGACCCGATCCTTGCCACCAAGGCAGCTGCCGCGCACCTGAAGGACCTGCATGATGAGTTCGGCTCCTGGTACCTGGCTGCAGCAGCTTACAACGGCGGACCGAATCGTGTGCGGCGCGGCATCCGACGCTCGGGGAGCGATGATTTCTGGACCCTGTCGCGGCGCCGCTACCTGCGGCGAGAGACGCGTAACTACGTGCCGAAGCTCATCGCTGCGGCGCTGATCGCCAAGCAGCCCGAGCATTACGGGTTCGTCGGCATCCAGACGGCCGAGCCTCTGACCTACGATGTCGTGCAGGTGCCTGACGCCACGAGCCTGAACGTCATCGCCGACGCAGCCGGTGTGTCCGTCGAGGAGGTGAAGGAGATGAACCCACAGATCTTGCGTGGGGTGACGCCCCCAGGGGAGCGCCACTCGCTGCGCGTTCCGCCGGGGACCAGCGGGATGTTCGCGGTCAACTACGCCCGGGTAGCGCCCGGCGACCGGGTGACGTGGGTGCAGCATGTCGTGCGCCGCGGTGACACGCTGAGCGAGATCGGACGTCGTTACGGTGTGAGCGTGTCAGCGATACGCGCCGCGAACAAAGGCGTGCGGGCGCGGCGCCTCCGAATCGGCCAGCGGCTCATCATCCCGAGGGCCGGCAGGCTTCCTCGCTACGCTGCGGCTTCAACGGTGCGCCGGGGTAAGCCCGTCCGCGTGGAGCCGCAACGACCGGACGCGCCCTACGTCACGTATCGGGTGCGGAAGGGGGACAGCCTCTGGGTGATCGCGCGGCGCTACGACGTCACCGCGCGGGACTTGATGCGCTGGAACGGGCTGAGGAGCAGCCGCATCTATCCCGGCGACGAGGTGAGGGTCTACGTCGAGGCGGCGCCGTAGCGAAACGGGCCGAAGCTCTCGCTTCGGCCCGTGGTACCACGCCGAAAACCCCTGCTACTCTCCAAGCACTCGCTTGGCGTAACCGTTCGCCGGATCCACTCCAGCCGTCAGCAGGCTGCCGACCCGACCCGGGCCCCGGTTGTAAGCTAGCAGCGCCAACCGCGTGTCGCCGTTGTACTCGTCGAGCAGATAGCGGAAGTAACGGAAACCCAGATGCAGGTTGGCCTCCGTGTCGAAGAGATTCTGTGTCTCGACCGTCGGGTCGAGCCAACGCGCCGTGCTAGGACGGATCTGGGTATAGCCGAGCGCCCCGACCGAGCTCACCGCGAAGCGGCGAAAACCACTCTCCACGCGCACCAGGTTGAACGCCAGCTCTGGCGTCACACTCTCGGCCAGCGCGATGTCGTGAATCCGC
This sequence comes from uncultured Gemmatimonadota bacterium, assembly GCA_964347085.1. Taxonomy (GTDB): domain Bacteria; phylum Gemmatimonadota; class Gemmatimonadetes; order Palauibacterales; family KS3-K002; genus CAYFXF01. The sequence continues at coordinate 8,849 of CAYFXF010000043.1, forward strand.
ATGGCCAGGTCCGCCGGGATCTTGAACTCGGTCGAGTAGTAGTGGATCAGGTTGAGTCGCTCAACCTCCAACGTCTTGAGCTCGATGTCGCCCCGCAGATCCCGGTTCGCAGCGGTCAGCAGCGCCAGCTCGCCCCGCAGCTGGTCTGTGACCGGGTTGCTCGCCTTCGGTGTGCCCGCGAGCACCCCGCCCACGCCGATCGCCAGCGCGACCGCGATGAGACCCCACATCGGCAAGGGCACCTTCGCTAACCTAGACCGCCAAAACGTCCAGCCCAGCGGCAGCGTCTCCCGCTCCCACGTCGATGTATAGTTACGCATCGTTCTCCTACTTGCCCCGTTCACGATCTCCCCCCGCGCTTCACGAGTTCGCGCCGGCCCAGAGCCCGGCCCGCCACGTGGCCCAATAACCCTACGGCTCTCTACGAGGTTCCGTTTCCTCGCAGATCGCGACTGAGCGGCGCAGCTTTCCAGCCTGTTCAAATCCTCGCGCCGCCGGGCTTTTACCCTGAAGCGCCGCCGCCAGCTGGGCCAAAGGCGGGGCTGAAAGATCGTAAGAGACCTCACAGTTTTATTGGCCCTCTCCACACCCGGCTCTCCCTGTTGCAGGAGCCGCGCCAACGTTCTGTCAGCAGCGGCTCGCACCCTCTAAGTCTTTTGTCTTCGCCACGTTGCGCTTCGGCCGCCGCGCTTCTCGGTGAGCGAGATCCCACCGAGCTCCATCCCCCGATCGACGGCCTTGCACATGTCGTAAACGGTTAGCAAGGCTGCCGTTACGGCCACCAGCGCCTCCATCTCGGCCCCTGTCCGTCCGGTCACCCCGGCACGGGCCTCGACTTTCACTCCCGGAAGTTGTTCGTCTAGGGTCAAAGATACATCAATCACGTCGATCTGGAGAGGGTGACAGAGCGGGACCCACTCGGCAGCCCGCTTCCCAGCAGCCACGCCGGCCACCTGGGCGACGGTGAGCACATCGCCCTTGGCCAGGTCATTTTGACCGATCGCCTCGAGCGTCGCGGACCCCATGCGGATCCACCCCGACGCGGTCGCCGTGCGCCGGGTTGCTTCCTTGTCGCCGACGTCGACCATGCGGACTTTCCCCTGCGGGTCGACATGGGTCAGGCGTTGCTCGCGATTCTTCATGTCCGGGCGTCTTCGCCTCAGCGGCTGTTAGGTTCGGGCGTTCTGACCGCCGCGCCGGGTCCCAGGCGGCCCAGGTTCGCGACGATCAACTGGGGGTTGACGTTCCGTTCGGCCAGCTCGCGGGCGGCCTCGAGCGCCTCCAAAGCCGCGATAATGTCGTCGAGGCAGGGAGCTTCGCCGGCCAGTGCCGCGGTCTCCGGCGCGGCTGGCGCGGCGCCCGCTGCGGCGGCGAGCAGGTCTCGCATCAGGGCACGGGCTTCGGAGAGCGTCCGCAGGAAACCGCCCCGGGCTCCGAAGGGGCGGAATCGGTGCGCGGCGCTGAGGCCGGGCTCGAGGCGCCGGGCGAGCGTGGCGCGCACGATCTCGCGGGCCGCCTCCCGCAAGTCATCCCCCTCCGCTTCGCCCAGCTCGAGGGCCCGGCCGATGGCGCCTTCGCTGCGTGCGGCCAGCTGCCGGCTCTCGTTGGGGCTGCGACCGAGCGCGTCTCGCAAGAAGGCCGCGACCTGCTGTGTCGGCAACGGTGCGATCCGTACGGCCTGCACCCTGGAGCGGATCGTCGGCAGCAGGGCTCCGGGCACGTCCGTGGTGAGGATGAGCGTCGTGTCCGCCGGTGGCTCCTCTAGGAGCTTCAGCAGCGCATTCGCGGCCTCCGGGCTCGCCAGCTGGGGCGTCAACATGTCCGCGCGCCCGATGACCAGGACCTTGTGCGGCCCCATGGCGGGTGCCTTCTGCGCCAGCCGCCGCATGACGTGCACGGCGGCCACGTAGATGCCGGTGGCCCCCTCCTCGTCGTCCCGGTAGAGGGGGTTAGCGCGCCGCTCCTCCAGCGCGCTGGCGCGCGCGTTCTCAAGCTTCTGCTGGAGCTGTTCAGCGCCAGTGGCGCGTTTGGGCCGCGGGAGCGGAAAGAACCAGTGGATGTCGGGGTGGACGAGGCGATCGCTCAGCCGACAGCCGTGACATTCCCCACAGGGGCGCGGCGTCCCCTGGCAGTTCAACGCGGCAGCCGTCCAGAGGGCCAGCCTCTGCTTGCCGACGCCGCGGGGGCCGTGAAGGAGCAGGGATTGCGGCAATCGGTCCCCCTCCACGGCCCGAGCCAGGCGCCGGCGGATGTCCTCGTGGCCGACGAGCGTCAAGTAGCCCGGGTCGGTCACCGGCTCCCCCTCAGCCAGGGCAGCGGGTCGACGGCGCGAGCGTTGATTCGGATCTGGAACTGCAGGTGCGGGCCCTCCGGCGTGCCTGAGCCGCCGACCCGGCCGATCGCCTGACCGAGGGTCACCCGCTCCCCTTCGGTCACCGATATCTCTGACAGGTAAAGATAGAGGGTATAGTTGCCACCGCCGTGGCTGAGGATCACCGAGGGTCCGTAGCCCAGATAGGGTTGGGCAAAGTTGACAGTCCCGCCGGCCACGGCGCGCACCGTTGACCCGGCCGCGGCAGCGATGCCGATTCCGTTGCGCAGGATCGCCGTCCCGTCAGCGTTGCGCTGTCGGCCGAAGCGGTAAATGATGCGGCCCTCGGCCGGCCAGTCCAGCTTGCCTCGCTCGGCTGGCGTGAGTGTGCCCCGGGTGGGCGCCGTCGCCGCCAGTGCTTCCGCCGCCTCACGCTCGCGCTCGAGCCGGTCGATCAGTCCGGTAAGCTCGCCCTCGTCGCGCTCGAGGCTGGCCAGCTTCCTTTGCGTCGTCGCGCGGATACCGCGAACCGCCGCGAGTCGGCGATTCCGCTCCTGCTCCAGGAAGTAGAGGCCCTGGATCTCACGAACCTTCTCGTCGCGCACGTCACGCAGCTGCTGCACTTCGGCGCGCAGCTTCTCGTACTTCGTCTCCAGCAAGCCTTTGAGCTCCTCGATCTGGCCCACGAGCAAGCGATCGTTGAGCGCGACCAGGTAGAGATACTGATAACGGTTGATCAGGTCAGAGAAGCTCTCGGCGGCCAACAGCACCTGCGCGGTGCCGAGGGGTCCGCGCTTGTAGAGATCGCGCGCGCGCCTGGCGAACAGTACCCTCTTCTCGACCAGCTCGTCTTGGGTGCGAAGGAGGTCCGAGGTCGTGACTGCGACCTGCTGGTCGCGAATGTCGAGCTGGTTATCGAGCTCCTGGAGAAGCGCCTGCTGGTTCTCGGCCTGGCGGCCCAAGTTCTCGAGTTCGGCGCGCACGTCGTGGATCTGCCCGGCCAGCGCGCCCATCTCCGATCGCAGGCGCGATTTCTCGTCGCGAATTTGAGCCAGCCGTTGTTTGCTGAGACGGATTTGCTCTTCCAACGACTCGACGGGATCCTGAGCGCGGGCCGCGGCGGCGCCGGCGAGCACCGCTAGGCTCGCGATGAGCAGGGCGGCGCGGCCTCGGCTCGGGCTAGGCATAGGTCATCAGATGGCGACGCAGGGCTAGGCCGCTGGCCAGCAGACCCAGCAGTCCGCCCAGCACGGCCCCAAGGCCAGCCCAGAGCGGTGGCAGCCACTGCAGGTCGACCAGCGAGCGGTCGACGATCTGGAACCCCGCGTAAGTGAACAGCAGGGCGAACAGCCCACCGGCCAGTCCGGTGAGCAGCCCCTCGAGCAAGAAAGGCCGGCGGATGAACCCGTCGGTCGCGCCGACCAACCGCATCACTGCGATCTCGTCGCGCCGCGCCAGCACGGCCATCCGCACGGTGGTGCCGATGATCAGGATGGCCACGACGGCGAAGGCGGTCCCGAGCAGCGCAGCGACGGCGCCGCCTAGCCGGCGCAGCTGATAGATCTTCTCCACCCACTCGCGTCCGTAATTGACGTCCTCGACAAAGGGGTAGAGCGCCATCAGGTCTGCCACGCGACGCACTGGATCCGGCTCGCGGTACTGCGGTTTTAGCCGGACCTCCAGCGAAGCGGGCAGCGGGTTCACCTCGAGGTCCGTGAAGACCTCGCGAAACTCGGCGAGTTCCTGCATGGCGCTGCGCATCGCCTCGAACTTGGAAATATGGAGGACGCTCTCGACTTCCGGGAAGGAGGCGACATCGTTCTGTAAGACTTCCAGCTGAGCGGCGGTGATATCGTCTCGCAAGTAGGCGACGATTTCGACCCGCCGCTCGATCGTCTGCAAGGTGACGTCGACGTTATAGGCCACAACGGCGAAGGCCCCCAGCACGAACAGGCTGAGCCCGATGCTCAAAGCCGAGAGCAACGCGAGGCCCGGAGCGCGACGGATCGCCGCAACCGCCTCACGAACGCTATAGTACGCCATCCTGCTCCGCCGAATCGTACACGATCGCGCCTTCCGCAAGCTCGATCACGCGATACTGGGGATAGCGACGCACAAGATCGAGATCATGCGTGGCCATCAACACCGCCGTACCGGCTGAATTGATGTTCCGCGCCAGCTCGAAGATGCCGCGCGCGGCGCGCTCGTCGAGGTTGCCCATCGGCTCATCGGCGAGCAGGACAACGGGGTCGTGGATGAGCGCCCGGGCGATGGCGATGCGCTGCTGCTCACCTCCCGAGAGCTCGTCGGGATAGGCCCCGGCCCGCGCGGCCAGGCCGACCTGCGCAAGCAAGCGCTGCACCTTGGCTTTGATCTCGCTGCGGCGCGCTCCCGTGACCTCGAGAGCGAACGCCAGGTTGTCGGCCGCCGTGCGGTCTCGCAGCAAGTGGAAGCTCTGGAAGACCATTCCGACGCGGCGTCGCAACTTGGGGATTTCGCGGCGCCTGATCCGCTTCGACGAGAAGCCGGAGACCCGCACCTCGCCGTCGGTCGGTTGCTCGGCCATGTGGACCAAGCGAAGGACCGTCGTCTTGCCGGCGCCCGACGGGCCTGTGAGGAAGGCGAACTCACCCTTGCGCAGGTGGAACGCGACGCTCTTCAAGGCGAGCCCCGAGCGCGGGTACTCTTTGTAGACGTCGATGAGTTTGATCACGGGATGCGATCCCCGGGGGCGGCCGCGGCAGGGGTGGGGGCCGTCATTCGTCGCGCAATCTACGCGGGTCCGGAACGGACGTCAAAGCGAGGCTCGCGAACCGTGCCGCCAGCTCGAGAGCCGAACGCATCGAGGAGGGGTCGGCGCGACCGCTGCCGGCGATGTCGAACGCGGTGCCGTGGTCGGGCGAGGTTCTCGGGAAGGGCAGTCCGAGCGTGACATTGACCGCGCCGCCAAAAGCGGCCGTCTTGATCGCCGTCATCCCTACGTCGTGGTAAGGCGCGAGCACGGCGTCGGCCTCACCCTGCATGGCACGCCGAAACACGCTGTCGGCGGGAAACGGTCCATCCACGTCGATCCCTGCGCCCCGTAGCCGCTCGATGGTCGGAGCGCAGATCCTGGCCTCCTCGTCGCCGAACAGGCCGTCGTCCGAGGCATGCGGGTTGAGTGCGCAGACGAACAGTCGCGGCTTCTCCAGTCTCCACCACTGGCCGAGATCCGCCTGCGCGAGCTGCGCCACCGCCTCGAGCCGATCAGCCGTGTAAGCGTCCGGCACCTGACGGAGCGCCAGGTGCCCGGTCACGAGGACGACCCGTAGCGCCCCGCCCAGGGTCGTCCGCTCCGCCGCCAGGCAGAGCGCCGTTGAGGGCGCGCTCGTCAGATCGCGGAGCATCTCGGTATGGCCCGGCCACGCGTAGCCGGCCGCAGCCAGCGCCGATTTGGAGATCGGGGCCGTGACGATCGCGTCCACCCTGCCCGCGCTGGCGAGCGACACCGCGTGTTCTATGGCGAGGAAGGATAGGCGACCGGCCCTTGCCGACCCCTCTCCGGCTCCCCAGCGGCCCACGGCCGAAAGCTGCAAACCCGCGGTCACCTCGAGACCCTCGGGTCCGATCAGGATCGCTTCGGCCTCGAGAGGGGTCGGCTCGCGCAGCGCTCGAGCTGCGACCTCCGGTCCTATGCCGCGGGGGTCACCCAGGGTGACGGCGAGTCGGGGGCGTCGTCGTCCCCGGTCGTGAGGCGCGGGGGCGTTAGCGGGTGACAGGGTAGTCTTCCAGACGGGTTTCGATGAAGGTGGCTTCTCGGAGTTGTTCCACGACCCTCTGGAGCATCCGATCCTGCTGGATCTGCAGGCGCAGGGTCTCGCGCACGTCGTCCAAGGTCCACTCGCCGGAGGGACTCCTCTCGAGCAGCTTGACCACGAACCACTTGCCGCCAACCGCGCCTTGGGCGGTGAGCTGAAACGGCGCGATCACATCGCCAGGCTCGGCGTTCCCGATCTGGCTCCGGTAATCGGGAGGAAGTCGGTCCTCAGGGAAGTTGGTCAGGCTGGCGCGTTCCTGCGGGTCGCTGTGGAGGCCGATCAGCGAGTCGGCGTCGGCACCGGCGCGCAGGGCCGCGGCCACATCCTCGGCGAGCTGTCCCGCGCGAGCGAAGTCGGCTTCGGTCAGTTCTGGCTGAATCAGGATGTGCCGAGCAGAACGCTCTGCGCCCCTGATTCGCTCGAGCTTGATGATGTGGAGGCCGACGGCGGTCTCGACCAGATCGCTGACCTGGCCGGCCCGCATCTTGAAGAGAGCTTCCTCGAACTCGGGCAGGAGCTGTCCCTTGCGCACCCAACCGAGCTGCCCGCCCTTCGCGCGCGTGGCCAGGTCGTCCGAGTACTCGCGCGCCAATTTGGCGAAGTCCTCACCCGACCGAGCTCGTGACAGAGCCGCTTCGCCGATCTCCTGGACCCGGAGCCGCTCTTCCTCGGCGGAGTTGATCCGGTCACGCCGCGTGGTCGCAACGTTCTGCAACCGGAACAGGGGACTCAGAGCGACCGGCAGCGCGGCGTTGCACTGCTCGCACAGGTCGGGGCCATCCCCGTTAGTGATCGGATGCAGGTA
>CAYFXF010000044.1:0-2792 GCA_964347085.1 uncultured Gemmatimonadota bacterium
GGTACTTCTTCACGTAGGAGATGACGAACCGCAGGTTCGCCGTCACCAGACGCTCCGCGGCCGCACGGTCGCCGGCCCGCGCCCGACGGGCGATCTCGCGCTCCGTCCGGGCATCCTCGATCAGCGGGTACTTTTCGACGTCGTGTAGATACTGGTCGAAGGAGTCTAAGGCTTTGGAGCTGAAGTACATGCTGAGCCCGCTCCGACTTTACGGTTGGTGATCTTTACAGAGGACCCGAGATGAGATCGGCGAGACCCGCGGCCTCGCCGAAGATGCATTACCACGTCCGAGCGCCATGCCCCTCGCCAACCAGCCCGCCCATACGACCCCTCTGGCGGGTACGGACCCTGTGAAGACGTTGGTAAGCAAGATTGACTACAATAACACACTTTCCAGGGCCCGTAAACCCCGAAGAGATGGCGAAACAAAGCGCCCCGCGCTCGTTTCGACCGGGAATCACTTGTTTCTACCCCCGCGACGGCCGCCCGGGTTCCGATCCCCACACTCACCCTCGCAAAACTGCCAGAATGGCGGGGCCGGGCGGCGCCGCGGCGCCCAGGCACAGCACATAAGGAACTGGGCCCTCGATCCAGACCGTCTCCACCAGGGCCCGGCCATCGGCCGCGCCGGATCCTGGGGTCAGGGTGAGCACGACGGGCCGGGGCCAGCGGCGGTAGACGAACAGCGGCGGGCCCTGGGAGCCGACCAGCAAGCGTCCCGGCTGGTAACGCCAGTGGGGCCCGAAGCGGGCGAGCGTGACCGGGGCGGAGCGGAGCTGGCCGCTCGAGGCTTCCAGTTCGGCGGTGGCGGCCTTGCGCCAGGACGGCGGCAGGGTCGCGAGGCCCAGCTCCCACTCGCGGGTTCGGGCGGGACGCGTGAGGATGGCGAGCAGGGAGGCGAGCGCCATGCGTGCGGCGCCCCAGCGCCTCGGGAGCCAGGGAAGGGGGGCGAGGACGAGGGTTGCTGCGGCGAAGGCGGCGTAGGGCGGAACCCGGAGCGCTAACCACGCGAGGGTGCCGGCGGCGACCAGTCGCACGAGCGTGAACCCGGGCCTCTGGGCGGCGGGCCCGGCGGTGTGCGTCGAGGCGCGCACAGCTAGCACGGAGATGTGGACGAGTAGCGCGATCACGAGCCCGCTGAGCGCCGCCGCCCAGGCCAGGCCGCCCAAGGCTGGCCCCAACGCGGCCGCCACATAGAGCAGCGCGGCCAGCGGTTTGACGAGGATATGAGCGCTGTTCCAGACGAGGTCCGTGAGTCGGTTGCGGGAGAGCAGGCCGTCGAGCAGGGCGAGCAGAGCGAGTGTGGCCCAGAGCGGCGGCGCCGCGAGACCCAGGAGCGTTTCGGGGGTTTCAGCGAGCCCGAGGTAGCCGGCGAAGCCGGCCACAGCGAGGGCGGCGTAAGGGCTCAGGCCCAGAGCGGCGGCGCTGGCCAGAGCGCCGAGCAGGGCCAGGTTCGTCATGATCCGGCCGCGTTGCGCAGCGCGCGAACGCGCTGAAGGTCGTGCTCCGCCACGACCGGCGGCGGCCAGCATCCGCTTTGCACCCGGACGATGATGCGCTCCAGCTCCGCGCGGGCGCGCCGGGCGGTGGCCGCGTCGATCCAGCGGCGGTCCACCGCCTCATCGAACTCGTCTTGGTCGAGGACGCGGGGTTCGCCGTGCGGGTCGATCCAGACGTCGAGGCAGAGGTCGTAGATCTGCCAGAGCGGCCCCTCGGCCTCGAGCGGTGTGATCAGGTTGACGTAGTAGCCGGTGAAAGATCCGTCTCTCAAATGGAAGCGTCCCAGGTCGTACCAGCGTCCAGGGAAGACGAACCAGACCAGCGGGGCGCCAGGCTCGTAGATCACCGTGTCGCCGACCTTCAGCGTGCTTTGCAGTGTGGCGGGATCATGGAGGGTGACCTTGCAATCGGGCCGGTCGACCACGAGGTCTTGCACGAAGACATCGAGGCGGTCTGGTGGACGCCGGTAGTGGATCTCGACGCGTTTCATGCGTATCGGGCGCTCGTGGCGCGTCGGGTCCCGTTCGCCTTCAAGCGCTGAAGAAGGCGGAACGTCGTTCCAAGCCCTGTGCCGGCGCGAAGCGCGGCCCCGCGGCTCTGTGGTAGTGTCGCAGCCGCTCGCGCACGTACTCCAGGCCGATGGAGTCCGCGTAGCGGAGCAGGCCGCCGCGGAAAGGTGGGAACCCGGTTCCCATGATCATGGCGACGTCCAGCGACTCGGGCGAGTCCACCACCGATTCGTCCAGCGCGCGAGCCGCTTCGTTGATCATGCAGAGGACCATGCGCTCCTCGGCCTGCGCCCGGTCTGGCGGCTCTGCGCCTGTGGATTCACGCAGCAGCTGTTCGATCTGGGGGTCCGTGCCTCGGGCTTTGGAATCGGCGTAGCGATAGAACCCGCGGCCGCCCTTGCGACCGGTGACCCCGGTCGCGAGCACCCTTTTCATGATTGGCGCAGGTGCGAACCGATCGCCGAAGCTGGTTAGCATCGTCTGGCTTACCTCGGCCACCACGTCGAGGCCGATCTCATCGAGCAAGCGCAGCGGGCCCATCGGCATACCGAAGCTTGACATCGTGCGGTCGATGTCCCGCACGCCCATCCCACTATCCAGAAGGTGGCCGACTTCCGTCAGGTAGGCCGCCAAGACGCGATTGACCACGAAGCCCGGCGAGTCCTGCACCAGCACTGGCGTTTTGCCAAGCTGCAGCGCGAGAGCGAAGGCGGTGGCCAGCGCGTCGTCGCTGGTCCGGGCTCCGCGTACGACCTCGACCAGCGGCATGCGGTGCGGTGGGTT
>CAYFXF010000044.1:2860-12438 GCA_964347085.1 uncultured Gemmatimonadota bacterium
CGCCGTCGGCCGGACGTGGTCCTCGATGTGCGCCAAGACGTCGCGCTTTACCTCCATCTTCTCGAGCACCGCCTCCAGGACCAGGTCGACCGGCGCGAAGCCCGCGTAACCGGTGGTGCCGACCAGGCAGCCGAGGCGCGTCTCCAACTCCTCGCCCGACCAGCCGGAACGCTGACCGGCCTTCTCCAGCAGGTCCCGGGCCCGCTGTAGGCCCACCTGCACGCGCGCCTCGTCGATGTCCAGGACCTGGACCGAGATCTCTTGATAGGCGAACAGCTCGGCGATGCCGGCGCCCATCACGCCGGCGCCGACGACCGCGGCGCGCTCCACTTCGCTGGCTGAGCCGGCCGGGGCGCGTTTGCGAGCGCCCTCGGTCAGCTTGAAGACGTGGATCAGGTTCTTGCATTCGGGCGTGACCGCCAGGCGTCCGAACGCGCGCGCCTCCCGCTCGTGTGCCCGCGGCGACGTCAGCCCCAGGCCGCTGACCGTGACGTCGAGCGCCGCGGGAAGCGCCGGGTAATGGCCTTTGCTGCGCGCCATGACCGCCCGGCGCGTGAGCTGGCGGATCAGCCAGCGGGCGGCGGCGCCGTCCTTCAACCAACGCTGAAGGGCCGAGCGCTCCCGGCGTCGCAGCGGGCGGCGGCCGGCCACGAGCTCGGCGGCCAGTCGGGCGACCTCCTCGTCGAAGCTGGCCGCTTCGAGCACGCGGTCCACCAGTCCGAGTCGGCGGGCCCGCGTCGCCTTGACCTGTCGCCCGGAGAGGATCAGGTCGAGGGCGGGCTGGAGACCGATGAGCAGCGGCAGGCGGACGGTGCCCCCGAGGCCGGGCAGGATGCCGAGCCGTGTTTCGGGCAGGCCGAGCCGCGTGCTCGCTTCGTCGCTCGCCACGCGGTACTTGCAGGCGAGCGCGAGCTCGAGGCCGCCACCCACACAGGTCCCGCGGATCGCCGCCAGGGTTGGGATGCCCAGACGCTCGAGTCGCATCAGGATGCCCTGGCCGCGTCGCGACACCTCGGTCGCGGTCGCAGCGTCGTCGAGCGCGGCCAGCTCGTCGATGTCAGCCCCGGCGATGAAGTTCCCGGGCTTGGCGCTGCGAATAAGGAGAGCGCGGGACTGGCCCGCGGCGATGGACTCCTCGAGCGTGGCGAGGATCCCGTCCAGCGCCAGCATCGCGGAGCGCGTCAGCAGGTTGACCTTGGAATCGGGGCGATCGAAGCTGAGTGTGGCAAGCCCGTCCCGAACCTCGAGCTGGAGATCAGGGCCTTCAACGGTCATAACTCGGCTCCCGAGTTGACAGCGCCCAGCCCGGGCGCCGCCCGCACCCCCAGCGGGGCCTCAGAAGACGGGCCGAACGTCGGCGTTCGATTGGTTCAGCACCAGGGTGTCCGCGCCACCGCTTGCCTTGAAGGGCTCGTTCCAGTACAGCTCCTCGAAGGGCAACTTGGCTCGTGTGTGGACCCACCAGGTGCCCCGCGGCGCTTGGAAGTAGGCCCAGCCGTTGGCGTCGGTGGTGTCGTACAGCACCTCGCCATAGACCTCCGTCAGACTATCAACGATCTCGCCGTAATCCTCGAACGCCGCGTCCTCCCAGGAATGGAGAACCGCGCTGAAGGAATCGGCGCGCTCGTTGTACACGCTCTGCAGCTCGGTAAAGCGTTCGAAGTAGCCCTGCTTCTCGCCGTCCAAGCGCCGAACGCGGCCGTCGAGGTCGTCGAAGCGGCGATAGGCCTGGAAGTACTGGTTGCTCGCTCGGTTCATAGTCTTCATCCGCTCCGACAGAGTCTGCAGCTCGGAGCGCAGGTCGTTCCAGATCGCCTCTGCCTGGCGCCAGCGCTCCTGGGCGGTGGAGACCGAGTCCCGCAACTCGAGCAGATCCGCCGGGGGCTGTGGCTCCGGTTCATCGGCCTGGGCGGCAAGCGCAACGAAAAGCGAATCGCGGTCGTAGGGTATGAGTCGGATCTCCTGCTGCGCTCGTGCCAACACCTGCCCGCTTTCACTCGCCTCCGATACCGCACGCACGGCAAGGTCGGTCGACCGATTGCACGCGCTCAGCAGGGCCAGCATACCGAGGCACAAGACCCAATGCTTGTTCATCGAGATCTCCCAGCTTAGAGTTTAGAACTGTCTAAATCGCGGAAAAGCTAGAGCGGGCGTGGCAAGTTTTCAAGCCGGGATCGCGCCCGCCGCTGGCCACGATCGAACCCGGAGAGGCGGTGGAATGTGCGTTTGCTGAGCGCGCCGCGCCCGACAGCTGTCCGCAGCGGTGCTCGAAGGCCGCGACGGCGGCTTGGGCTGTGGGCCTCGCTGCTCGCGGTCCCGCTCCTGGCCGGGTGTGGCTACGCCACGATGCAACAGTTGGAGGAGCAGGCGCAGGCGGCACGGAACGAGATCGAGGTGCAGCTTCAGCGCCGCTCGCAGCTGGTACCGAGCCTGATCGAGACGATCGCTGCCCAGGGGCCGGTCGATGCCGCAATCGGGGAGCAGCTGGCGCAGGCGCGGGCCGAGCTGGTGGCGGCGCTGGGAAGTGGTGAGCTCGGGCGGATAGAGGCGGCGAGCTCGCGACTTTCGCAAGGGCTGGACCGCCTGCTGGCGGCGGCGGAGCGCTATCCGCGACTCGGATCGGATCCGGGGTTTCGGGTGTTGCGCTCGCAGCTGGAGACGACGGAGGACGAGATCGAACGGGCAAGCGCCAACTACAATCGGGCCGTGGTTCACTACAACAGCTACATCGAGGGATTCCCGCAGGCCGTCATCGCGAAGGTGGTGGGTGCGAAGCCGCTCGAGACCCTCGCGCCCGAGCCCGCTGCCCCGCCTGCCGAGCGACCGGGCAGCTGAGCTCTGGCTGGAACAAGAAAAAGAGAGAGCGGGCTGGTGAGTCACCCGCTCTCTCGAGCCTGTGGAACTTCAGGAAGCCTACTACTCCACAATCACCTGGTCGAGTCGGTAGTTGTCAGGGTTCACGGCTCGCCCATCCTGCAACACCTCGTAGTGCACGTGCGGCCCCTTCGCCAGGCCGCTACTGCCGACGTGCGCGATCACGTCGCCGCGCCGCACACGGTCGCCTACCTGGACCTTGAGATTCTTCTGGTTGTGCGCGTAGCGCGTCTTCAGCCCGCTGCCGTGATCGATCTCGATCGTCCAACCGAAGCCGGGCCGCCAGCCGGAGAAGGTGACCTGGCCGTCGGCCGTGGCGACGATCGGAGTGCCGCGATCCGCCGAGATGTCGATCCCCTCGTGCGGGCGCCGCACGTTGAGCAGCGGGTGCCAGCGGGCACGGCTGTAGCTGGAGCTCAGCCAGCCATTCGTCGGGTCGATGGAGGGATAGGTGGCCAGGTTGTCGCGGTGTGCCTCCATCTTGCGCGCCGCCTCCTCCAAGCTGACCTGGAGCAGGTTGGACTGACGCAGCAGGCGGTGAAGGTCGGTCGTCGCCGCGTAGACCTGACCGCCCAGGCCGGGGTCGAGCTCGAGCAACGGCTCGCCCTCGATCGAGGCGGTGCCCGGGCCGCCGATGCCCACCTGTCGGACCTCAGCGTCGATCTCCGGCAGGCCGGCCAGAAGCCGGAAGCGGCGATCGCGCTCGGAGATCGCGGTCAGCGATTGCGTAAGCTGACCGACCGTCTCCTGCATCCGCTGAACGTCCGCCACCAGAAGCTCATTCGCACGCCTGAGCGAGGCGGCCTGGCTAAGATCGCCGAGCTTGAGGACGAGCGCCGCGGAGGCAACGAGGATGAAGAGGAGCGCGGCGGCAAGTCCTGCTAGCCCGAGACGCAGTACGCGCTGCGAGAGTTGCAGCGTGTGCGCCGGCTTTGCCGGATCCGTGATGATGAGGAACGTCAGGCGGTTTCGTTCCATTCGCCCCAAGTACCGGATTTGCTTTGTTCGGGCTGGTCACCGGCACCAAGCCCACCCCAGGCCGCGGTCGTGCGCCTGGCGGGGTGAGACTTCTCGCTAGCCGGTGTAAGGAGCGGCGTCACGATAATGCCAGGCGGCAGGCGTGTCAAGCGACCGCACCGTCATTTACCGTCTGCAAGGTTCGTTCCCACTTTAATCGACTGGCGTAACATGAATATCTATAGTGGATTACCCGGGCAGGACTCAAATGTGCTGCGAGCGGCCAACTCGCTACTTTTTTCCGATCCCGGTGGGAACATTTGTCGTAAGGCGTTGCGCGGCTTGAAGCTGGCCGGACCGCCCGGAGTCGCGCTCGCGACGGGGATCAGAAACGTTGCGCGGCGGCATCACCCGACCGTCTTCGCTCACCGTGACGCCCGTCGTCGGGAAGTCGAGCCGGCTCAGCGAGTCGACCAACCAGGTGCCGCGTCCCGCGGCGTCCGGCTCCACCCGGCCAGGCGGTATCTGCCGGGTGGGTGTGAGCGAGGCGTCGATGACCCGTCCGGCCGGGCTCAACGCCGCGCAGGCGATGGCCCCGCGATTGAGCGGCTCACGCATATTGAACGGGCCGTAGGTCAGCAGGTTGCCCAGCGAGTAAAAGATCAATGCATCGCCACGGCGTTCCGCCGCACGCAGGACGTGCGGGCCGTGGCCGATGACGAGCGCCGCGCCCGATTCGACAGCCGCCCGCGCGAAGGCGACGGGGTTGCCCCGGTCCTCACCGAGGAAGACCTCCGTCGCATTCGGCGTGCGCTGTGCCGCCTGTCCCTCGGCGCCCATGTGTACGGAGACCACGACACGGCGGTAACGCGAAAAGGCTCGGGCGACGTGACGGCGCACGCCGCTCAGGTCGCGCGCGTCCGGGCCGGCGCGGAAGGTGCTGAAGCCGAGAACGGCGATCGTGTCGCGACCCGAGGCTGAGACGAGCAGCGTAGGCAGGGTGTCCTGTCCGGTCACGAGCACGGCCGCCTCGGCTAGATGCCGGACGGTGGCGGCGAACCCCTCGGTTCCGGCGTCTAACGCGTGGTTGTTGGCGACGTTTCCGACGACGAGCGCTGGGTCGCCGAGACGCTGCAAAGCGTGCGCCGTCGCCACGGGTTGACGGAAGGCGTAACAGCTCGTCGAGCCGGGCCGGCACTTGCTGGGCGCCGGCCCCTCGCCGATCGCTCCCTCGATGTTGAGCAGGAGGATGTCGGTGCCGTCGATCAGCGGGCGCAGAGGGGCGAGAAGGGAATCGGGATCTGGGAAGGCAGCGACGGACCGGCCCAGCCGGGTCGCGGCGCGCCCGGCCCAGAGGGTGTCGAGGTTGTTGCCGATGAGCACGTCGCCGCCGGCGCAGATGCGCAGCAGGGCGCGCTCTCGGCGCTCGAGTCTTTCACGGCCCGGTGCGCGCGGCTCGGCAACGGCCGGCTCGGCCGCGGCTTGTGGGGCGCCGGCCTGAGGCGGAGTCTCCGGCTCGGCGACATCCGCGCCGGCCGTGTCGGCGACCGGGGGCGCGCCCGTTCTCGATGCGGGCGGACAGGCCCCGAGAAGGAAGCAGAGAAGGACGGACGCCCGGCGCTGGCCGGCGCTCAGCACCCTGCGCCTCAGTTTTCGACTACCCTTTCCAGCTTGGGGAAGAGCACGGCCTGGCGCGCGACGGTGTGACCGGCGGGGTCGAGGGCCGCGTAGGCCTCGAGGCCGGCGATCTCGCCCTGGCGGCCGAGCGCGTGCCAGAGCTCGCAGCACTTCACCGGCATGAAGGGGCTGAGCAGAACGGCCAGGCGAGCCAGCGTCCTTGCCAGGCTGGCGAGCGCGGCGTCGAGTTCGGAGGCCCGGGCGGGGTCCTTAGCCAGCGTCCAGGGTGCCGTCTCCTCGATGTAGACGTTGGCGGCGCCCGCGAGTTCCATCGCGGCCGCGAGTCCCTGGTGTAGGAGGTAACTGTCCATCGCCCGCCGGTAGCGCTCGAGCGTTTGGAGTGCGCGTTGGTCGAGGGGTGTCACCCCGCCCGCCGGAACGGTGGCGCCCCGGTACTTATGGATCATCGCCAGGGCACGATTTGCCAGGTTGCCGAGGTCGTTCGCCAGCTCCGCGTTGTACAGGTTGTCGAAGCGCTGCCAGGTGAAATCGGCATCGCCGGTCCACGGGACTTCGCGCAGCAGGTAGTAACGGAGTGGGTCGGGCCCGTAGCGTTCGGTCGCCCCCTCGAGCGTGACGGACGTGCCGGCCGACTTCGACAACTTGCGGCCGCCCCAGTGGATGTAGCCGTGCGCCCAAACCGTTCTGGGGATCTCGACGCCGGCGGCAAGAAGCATGGCGGGCCAGATAATGCAATGGAAGCGCGTGATACCCTTTCCGATCACGTGAAGCTCTGCGGGCCACCAGTCGCGGTAGTTGTCACTGGGGAAGCCGATCGCCGAGAGATAGTTGATCAAGGCGTCGTACCAGACGTAGACCGCGTGCGCCGGGTCGCCGGGAAAGGGGATCCCCCACTCGCGGTGTGGCCGTGACACGGAGACGTCCTGGAGGCCCTCCTCGAGCACGTTACGGATCTCGTTGCGACGGATCTCGGGCTGCACGAACTCAGGGTGTGCGTCGAGGTGACGGAGCAATGGCTCGCGGAACGCCGACAGCTTGAAGAAGTAGTTGTCCTCTTTGGTCCAGAGGACCTCGTAGTCGGGGTGCTCGGGACAGCGGCCGTCGACCAGGTCTTTCTCCTGCTTGAAGCCTTCGCAGCGCTCGCAATAGTAGCCTTCGTACGTTCCTTGGTAGATATAGCCGGCTTTGCGCGTGCGCTCGACCATCTCCAGCACGGCATGCTGATGTCGCGGCTCGGTGGTCCGGATGAAGTCATCGTGGCTGATGGCCAGTCGATCCCAGGCCTGCGCGAAGACCTCGGCGAGCATGTCCACCCACGCCTGTGGTGTGAGGTTCGCCTCGGCGGCGGGAGCCAGGATGGTCTGGGAGTTCTCGTCCATGCCGATGACGAAGCGAACGTCATCGCCACACAGACGGCGGTAGCGGGCGATCGCATCGGCACCAATCTTCTCGAACGCGTGGCCCAGGTGGGGGTCGCCGTTCGAGTAGTCGATGGCTGTCGTGATGTAAAACTTGGCCACCGGCTGGGACCTCAGCTCTTCCGCGCTCGCTTGCGTGCCTCGGCCGTCTCGCCCTTGAGCTCTTCGAGGCTCAGAGTCCGCAGCTCGCCCGACGCACCGCTCAGTGTGACGCGGTTTGCAAAGATGTTCACCGATTCCACCTTCTCCGTGCCCGTCAGAGTCCGCACCTCCCGGCCTTGCTTCGGAAAGCGTCTGCGCGCCTGCACGTAGAAGTCATGCTCGTAGCGCAGCGAGCACATCAGCCGTCCGCAGGCGCCGGAGATCTGTGAGGGGTTGAGGGAGAGATTCTGGTCTTTGGCCAGCTGGAGCGTGACGGGCTTCAGCTCGGGCAGCCAATTCGATGAACAGAGCTCGCGCCCGCAGCGTCCCACGCCGTCGAGCCGCTTCGCTTCATCGCGCACGCCGATCTGCTTGAGCTCGATCCGCGTGCGATACTTCTTGGCCAGGTTGCGGACCAGGGCGCGGAAGTCGACGCGCTTATCCGCGGTGAAGTAAACGATCAGCTTGTTGCGGTCCCACTGCCATTCGGCATCGCTGATCTTCATCTTCAGCTTGTGCTCGACCACCAGCTCGCGCACGTCGCGCCGCACGTCGCTCTCCTCGTCCCGTAAGTTGAGTGCCCGCTCGACGTCGACGGGCGCGGCGCGACGCAGTACCCGCTTTCCGGGCAGTCCTGTCGGGTCGCAGCCCTCGCAGACCGTACACTTCTTCCGAGCCAGCGAGCCCAGGGCGCTGACCACGCCGAGGTCCTGGCCACGGTCGGCCTCGACCACGACGTATTCGAGCTGGCGAATCGGCGGCGTGACGTGCGCGGCGAAGTAGTCGCGGCGCTTGCCCTTGAAGCGGACCTCGACGAACTGGGGCTCGGGGCCGCGGCTGATGATGCCGCTGATCGGGATCGGCGGCTGAGGGCCCTCGCGCGCTCCCGTCGAGCTGCCGGCGCGCTGGATCACTCCGACCACGCCCCCATCTTGCGGTACTTGTCGTAGCGCTGGCGCAGCAGATCCTCGAGCGGCTGGGCGCAGACCTCCCCTATGTGCCGGACCAGCGCTTTCTTGAGCAACTCGGCGGCCGTGTCCCAGTCGTCGTGGGCGCCTCCGCGCGGCTCGTCGACCAGCTCGTCGATCACGCCGAGCCGGCGAAGGTCGGGCGCGGTCAGCTTCAGTGCGGCGGCCGCCTTGCCGCGGGCTTCCTCGGTGTTCTCTTTCCAGAGTATCGAGGCGCAGCCCTCCGGCGAGATCACCGAATAGGTGGCGTACTCAAGCATGATGATGCGGTCGGTGACGCTGAGCCCCAGCGCGCCGCCGCTGCCGCCTTCTCCGATCACCGCGGCGACGGTCGGCGTCTTAATCAGCGACATCTCCAACAAGTTGCGGGCGATCGCCTCGGCCTGGCCGCGCTCTTCCGCGCCGATCCCGGGGTAGGCCGCGGGCGTATCGATCAAGATCACGACGGGGCGCCGGAATTTTTCCGCTTGACGCATCAAGCGCAGCGCCTTGCGGTAGCCCTCAGGGTGCATCATGGCGAAGTTGCGCCGCAAGTTCTCTTTGGTGTTACGGCCTTTCTGCTGCCCGACGACCATCACTGAGCGGCCGTTCAAGCGGCCCCAGCCACAGACGACGGCCGGGTCGTCACGGTAGGCACGGTCGCCATGCAGTTCGATGAACTCGGTGAAAATCCGCTCGATCATGTCGAGCGAGTGCGGCCGCTGAGGGTGGCGAGCGATCTGCACCCGCTCCATCGCCGTCATCGACTCGAAGGTCTCGGATCGCAGATCCGCGAGCCGGGACTCCAGCTTCTTCAGCTCGGCCTCCACGTTCAGCCCCCTTGCGCTGGCCAACTCTTTCAGCTGCCCGATCTGGGCGATCGTCGCCTCGATCGAGCGATCGAGTTCCTGCTGGGTTGCCATATACGCCGCTAATGCCGGTGGCTACGCGCGAATTCTCACGATGGGCATAAGATAGCACAACCTGAAAGGATGAATAGAGAGGGCCGCCGCAGGCCGGCAAGCTGGGCGGCGGCTAGCCGGCGACCTCCACCAGCCGCACCCGCTCCGGGCCCAGGAGCGTCCGCAGCTCCTGCAGGGTCTGGGGCTCCGGGGCGATCGACAGCGCCCGCGAGCGCAAGCGCGACGGCTCCTCGCCGCCGTTGCGCAGGACGACCTGGAGCGCGGCCGGCCCTGGATGCGCACGCGCCACCTCGATCGCCCGTTCCAATCGCGCGCCCTCCAGCTCGTCCGCGTCGTCGAGCTCCAGGCAGACGGCGACACGACCGCTCGCGTAGACGCTGTCGAGCGGCAAGATGTCGTCCAGGAACACCGGCGGGTCCTCCTCGTCCCGTTCGCGGCCGGAGACCGCACCGCGCAGGAGCACCGGCACTCCGGACTCGAGCAGATCGCGGTTGCGTGACCAGGCGTCCCGGAAGGCAAGCGCCACCGCGGTACCGTGATAGTCCTCGAGGGTCAGCCGCGCCCACTCCGAGCCGTCCTTGCGCGAGATTCGTCGCGCGATCTCCGTCACCACGTGGCGGGCCCGGCTTCGAGCCGGGGGCGCTCCGACCCATCGGGTCCGAGCAGGCCGAGCGCGCCCG
>CAYFXF010000044.1:12448-14413 GCA_964347085.1 uncultured Gemmatimonadota bacterium
CACCACGCAGGCTAATTCCACCTTCGAGTCGCGTCGCGCCCTCAGGTTGCTCGTGTTGGCGCGTCGCGCGTAGAGCTCGACCAGGTCGCGGTGCGCGTCGAGCGGGTGGCCGGAAACGAAGAACCCGACCAGCTCCTTCTCGCGCGCCAGCTTCTCCGGCTCCGGCCACTCGGCGAGGCCCGGCAACGGCGGAGCGGCTCGGCCGTCCGCCCCGTCGCCGCCGAACAAGCTCTGCTGGCCGGTCTCGCGCTCGCGCTGCTGCAGCTGGGCCTCGCGCAACGCAGCCTCGAGACCCTGGGTCAGCGCGGCGCGCGTGCCGAGCCGGTCCAGAGCGCCGGCCCCGATGAGTGCTTCGACGACGCGCTTATTGTTGAGGCGCAGATCGACGCGGCTGCAAAAATCGAACAGCGAGCTGAACGGCCCGTTCTGCTGGCGAGCCGCGATGATCGAGTCGATGGCCGAACGGCCGACGCCGCGGATCGCGCCCAGTCCGAAGCGGATGCTCGTGTCGCTCACGACCGTGAACTTGTAGCCCGACTCGTTGACATGCGGCGGCAGCACCTCGAGGCCGAGGGCGCGGCACTCGTTGATGTAGCCGACGACGCGATCGGTGTTGCCGATCTCCGACGAGAGTAACGCCGCCATGAACTCAGCGGGGTAGTGTCGCTTCAGCCAGGCCGTGCGATAGGAGATCACGGCGTAGGCGGTGGAGTGCGCCTTGGGGAAGCCGTAGCGGCCGAAGGTCTCGAGCAGCGATGCCACGAGCTCGGCGTCGCGGCGGTTAACCCCGCGCCCCTGCGAGCGTGAGATAAAGCGGTCGAGCTCCTGGCGAATCAGGATGGGGTCCTTCTTGCCGACCGCCTTCCGCAACACATCCGCCTCGGCGAGGCTGAAGCCGGCCATCTGGTTGGCGGCCTGCATCACCTGCTCCTGGTAGGTGATCACGCCGTAGGTGGGCTCCAGCACCTCGGCCAGACTGTCGTGTGGATAGCTGACCGGCTCGGCGCCCCGCTTGCGCCGGATGTAGACGTCCGTCATCCCTGAATCGAGCGGGCCCGGGCGGATGAGCGCGTTGACCGCGATCAGGTCATCGAAGCGGTCGCAGCGCATGGCGCGGAGCTTGTCCGTCGCCAGGGAAGACTCGAACTGGAAGACGCCGGCCGTCGCGCCGCTGGCGAGCATCTCGTAGACCTCGGGGTCATCGAGGCCGACCTCCGTCCAATCGATCTCGACGCCGTGCCGCTCGGCGATCATCGCCGCGGCGTCGCTGATCACTGTGAGCGTGCGCAGGCCGAGGAAATCGAACTTCAGCATGCCGGCCTGCTCCAGGCTCAGCATGTCGTACTGCGTGATGACGAGATCCCCGTTCTCGGGACCGGTCCCGGTGCCGCGGGTCGCGGCCGTCATCACGGGCACGTAGTCGGCGAGCGGGCCGGGTGCGATCACGACGCCGGCGGCATGCACGGAGGTGTGGCGGGAGAGGCCCTCCAGGGTGGCCGCGTAGTCGAGCAGCTCCTTGTAGCGCGGCTCGCTCTCGTAGAGCTCCTTGAGCTCCTCCACCCGCTCGACCGCCTCCTTCACACCGAGCGAGTAGCCGGGCGAGCTCGGGATGAGCTTGGCGATGCGATCGGTCTCGGCGGGCGTGAAGCCGAGCGTGCGGCCCACGTCGCGGACCACGGCGCGCGCCTGCATCGTTCCGAAGGTGACGATCTGCCCGACGGAGTCGGCCCCGTACTTCGACCGCACGTAATCGATCACCTCGCCGCGTCGCTCGTAACAGAAATCGACGTCGATGTCGGGCATCGAGATGCGGTCGGGGTTCAGGAACCGCTCGAACAGGAGGCCGAAGTAGAGCGGGTCGATGTCGGTGATCCGAAGCGCATAGGCGACGATCGAGCCGGCGGCCGAGCCGCGACCTGGGCCCACGGGGATCCCCGCCTCGCGGGCGGCGCGGATGAAGTCCCA
>CAYFXF010000045.1:0-2388 GCA_964347085.1 uncultured Gemmatimonadota bacterium
GAGCAGCCTGGAGAACAACATCATCTCCGGGCTGATCCTGGTCGTGGCTGTGCTGCTTTTCGCGCTCGGCATCCGCAACGCCTCGTTCGTCGGCATCGCGATTCCGCTCTCCATGCTAATGTCGTTCAGCGTGCTCCAGGTGCTGGGGATCACGATGAACTTCGTCGTGCTGTTCAGCTTGATCCTGGCCCTCGGCATGTTGGTAGACAACGCGATCGTGATTGTGGAGAACATCTACCGCTTTCGCGAACGCGGTTACGAGAAGAAGGAGGCGGCAAAACTGGCCACGGGCGAGGTGGCGGTCCCGGTCATCGCCGCCACGGCCACCACGCTCGCCGCTTTCGCGCCGATGCTCTTCTGGCCGGGCATCGTCGGCGAGTTCATGGCCTTCTTGCCCACGACGTTGATGATCACGCTGAGCTCGTCGTTGTTCGTGGGACTGGTGGTCAACCCGACGCTCTGTTCGCTGTGGCTGCGGCCGGAAAGCGAGAAGGGCCCGGGGCTCACCCGTGAGATGAAATGGGCCTTGCTCGGCGCGGCTGGACTGACGTTTCTCGTGGTCTTCGCCTTCCGGCCGCTCACGGCGCTGCTCTTGGGGCTCACGGCAGTCCTGCTCTACGCGTTATACCACTATTTGCTGGCGCCGGGTGCGCACTGGCTGCAGAACGTCAATCTGCCGGCCGTGCTGCGCCGCTACGAGCGGCTGCTGCGCTGGGCGCTGGCGCACCGAGGTCTGGTGATGGGCGGTGCGTTGGTGACTCTCGTGCTCGCCGTAGCGGCGTTCACGCTGTTCAGCAGGGGTGTGGTCTTCTTCCCGGAGGACATTCCGCCGAACACGGTCTACGTGCAGGTCGAGGCGCCGACGGGTACCAAGGTCGAGGCGACGAACGAGTTCGTCCGGCGGATCGAGGCGGAGCTCGGCGAGCTGGCGGGGCGTGAGGATTTCGAATCGCTGGTGGCTACGGCCGGCTCGAGCTCGGGAGATTTCTTCTCCAGCGGCGGCGGCACCCACCTGGGCACGGTGGCGGTGAATTTCGTCGACTACGAGGACCGATCGGTCGACGCGTTCGAGACGCTGGAGCGGATGCGCAACAGCATCGGCTCGGGCGTGGCCGGGGCCGAGGTCACCGTGGAGCGGCCGCAGGAAGGGCCGCCGACCGGGCTGCCGGTGACCATCGAGATCGTCGGTGAGGACGCCGACCGGCTGAAGCAGATCGGCGACGATATCGTCGCCCGGCTCTCCAATTCGCCGGTCGCGCCGAAGCTGGAGGGCCTGGAGAGCGATATGTCTGACGCGCGCCCGGAGCTGACGGTCGAGGTCGATCGCGAGCGGGCCGTCCTGTTCGGGCTCAGCACGCAGGAGATCGGCTTAACGGTGCGGAGCGCGATCAACGGGGTGGAGGCTTCGGAGTACCGGGACGGCGAAGACGAGTACGACATCGTGGTGCGGCTGGCGGAATCCTATCGCAGCGACCTCAACTCGCTAGCCGACCTCACCGTGGTGACCGAGGACGGCAGCCAGGTGCCGCTGCCCTCGGTGGCCAGTTGGAGCGTGAACGAGAGCTTCAGCGGCATCAATCGTAAGGACCTGGACCGGGTGGTGACCGTGAGCTCGGATGTGCGCTCGGGTTACAACGCGAACGCCGTGCTGGCCGAAGTGCAGGGCGAGCTGGCCGGTTTTGCGGGGTCATTGCCGACGGGCTACCGACTGCGTTACGCAGGCCAGCAGGAGGAGCAGCAGGAGTCGGCGGCGTTCCTGCTGGGTGCGTTCGCCGCGGCGCTCTTGCTCATCGCGTTCATCCTCGTCTCACAGTTCGACTCGGTGCTGAAGCCGCTGATCATCCTGAGTTCGGTCATCCTCTCGACCGTCGGCGTGTTGATCGGTCTCTTGGTCTTCCAGATGCCGTTCGGGATCATCATGAGCGGTGTGGGTGTGATCAGCCTGGCAGGCGTGGTGGTGAACAATGCTATCGTGCTGATGGACTACATCGGGATCCTGCGGGAGCGGGACGGGCTGAGCCGGCTCGAGTCTCTGGTGCGGGGTGGTCTGACGAGGTTCCGGCCGGTGACGTTGACCGCGATCACCACCGTGATGGGACTCATCCCGCTGGCGATCGGCTTCAACATCGATTTCTACGGCTTCTACCTGCGTCTGCGCCCCGACCTCTACTGGGGCGGCGAGTCGGCGGCCTGGTGGGGGCCGATGGCGATTGCGGTGATCGCAGGCCTCAGCTTCGCCACCTTCCTGACGCTGGTGCTGGTGCCGGTGATGTTCTCGCTCACCGATGATCTGGCCGACTTCTTCCGTCGCCATTTCACGCAGGCGGGCGAGGACGTGGAGCGCGACAAAGCCAGATGCACCGCAACTGCATGTAAAACGGTTCTTCA
>CAYFXF010000045.1:2398-14059 GCA_964347085.1 uncultured Gemmatimonadota bacterium
CGGGCGAGGACGTGGAGCGCGACGAGGCGGTCGGGGGCCGCGAGCGGGAGGAGATTCCGGAGGCGGTGACCGCGTGAGCCGCCGTCGTCTTTAGACGTCGACGGTCGTGAGCGCCTCGAAGATCGGCAGGTAGAGGGCGACCACCATGCCGCCGAGGATGACCCCGACCACCACGAGCAGCGCAGGCTCCATCGCCTTCATCAGCCGGTCCACCGCCGTGTCGACCTCGGACTCGTAGAACAGCGCGACCTTCCCGAACATCTCGTCGATCCGGCCCGTCTGCTCGCCCACTTCAACCATGCGCGCCAGAAGCTGCGGCCCGACCTTGCTCGCGGCGAGCGGGCCGCTGATCCCTTCGCCCGCCTCGATCGCGGGACGCGCGCGCAACAGCCCCTGCTCGATCACCACGTTACCGGCGGTTGCCGCGGAGGCGATCAGCGCGTCGATCAGCTTGGAGCCCGCCGAGAGCAGCGAGGACATGCTGTTCGAAAAGCGGGCGATCGCCGCCTTGCGCAGCAGGTCGCCGAGGATCGGGACCCGCAACAGGAACGTATCGCCGATCCGCCGGCCGGTCGGGGTGCGGTAGGCCTGGCGGAAGAGGAACCCGACCGCGCCCATCCCGATCAGCAGCCAGAGCCAGTTGCCCTGCACCCAGTCCGACATGTTGATGAGAACCTGGGTGGGATAGGGCAGCGCGAGGCCGCCGGACGCGAACATCCCCTGGAAAGTCGGCACCACGAAGGTCAACATGACCGCGGCGCTGAGGAAGGCGACGATGATGATGATGGTCGGGTAGATCATCGCCGATTTCACCTTGGCCACCAGCGCCTGGTTCTTCTCCAGATAGGTGGCCAGACGCGGCATGATCGTGTCGAGCATCCCGCCCTGCTCACCTGCCTCCACCATGCTGACGAAGACGTCGCTGAAGATGTTTGGGTGCGAACGCATCGCACCGGCCAGGCTCTGGCCGGCCTGGACGTCGACGATGAGCTTGACGATCGCTTTTTGGAGCGGTTTGTCTTCGGTGAGCTCCTGCAGGATCTCGAGGCTGTGGACGAGCGGCACGGCGGCGTCGATCAGGGTGGCGAACTGGCGGGCGAAGATGGCCAGCGCCTGCGGCCGCGCCCGGCGGCGCAGCTGGATGGTGATCTTCTTGGGTGCGGGGTGGATCGACTCGGGGATCAGCTTCTTGCGGACGAGCGCGCGGGCGACGTCCTTCTCGCTGGCTGCCTCCATAACGCCGTCCCGGACCGTGCCATCCACGGTCCGGGCGCGATAGACCCAGGGGATTACCCGCGCGGGGCTGTCCTCACTAATCGATGACATCGAACCAATGCCGTCCGTCCAGTGGTCGCGTTGCGATCGCCTGCGCCAGCGCCCGCGAGGCGCTGCAACTGCTGTACTGGATGGTCGTGGTCCCGCGCAAGTGGCTCTCGTCGACGCCGCCAGCCCGATTGCGTGCGATTACGCCGCCGCTGACGTAGGTGGTTCCTCGAAAGTCCGCTTTCCCCTGGACGACGATCACACCGTAGAAGTCGAAGGTGCCGGTGACCAGCAGATCGCCGTCGACAAGGAGGATGCCCTGCCCCACCCCGTCGCCTGAGAATCGGGCGTCACCCTGGACGTGGATGATCGGCAGATAGTCCCAGCAAGGGCTCCCCGGCGTGAGAGGGTTCCCCCAGTTGGTCGGGACGTCGGTGGCACAGACGCCGCCCGAGCTGACCGGTCGGACGACGCCGAACGTCTGGTCGCCGGCGAACGTCTTGTCGGCCATGCCCGCGAGGTCGGCGTAGTTGAGACCGCCGAACTCGGTGAAATCCTGATCGCTGATCTCAGCGTCCTCCTGTACAGGGGGATCGCCCTCGAGCGTTGGTTTCCCCTTCTTCTTGAGGTCGTCCGTGTCGAGGATGGAGACGCCTGGGACGTCGGTCTGCGGCCCGCTGCATTGGCCGGCCCAGCTGACCGGCGCCACGTCGATGCCGGAGGCTTTTACCCTGAATCCGGTGCCTTCCATGGAGAGGCGCCCCTGAACCTTCATCGCTCCATCGCAGCAGAGCTCGTCCGCCACCACTCCGCGCACCATGGTCACGATGACGCGCTGGGCGGTGGCGTTTGCCACCGGTCTTCCGATGGTGCGGAGCCGGAAGAGGGATGAGTCGCTGCGGGTGGCGCCGTCCACCCGCAGCAGGCTGACCCGGTATTGGGAGCCGTCGGCCAGGCTCCGCCAGTTGGTGACGGAACTGTCGCCGGGCTCGAGCTTGGTATAAGTGGGACCGTGCGCGGTCGCGACGAAGTAGGCGGCGCCGGCGTTGGCGGCGTAGAAGGCCCGCCAGCTGCGTCGGATCCCGACGCTCGCGGCGGCGTTATTCTGGGCAACGTAGAGCCCGCTCACAGCGAGGAGGGAGATGACAACGATGACGAAGATAGCCGCCGGGATCGCGAAGCCATCGCGATCGAGAGTCAGACTGCGGAGACGCGATCCCATCATTGGTTCCGGGGCCTTACCGATGTGGTGAGCGTATCTCGCTCGGTCTCGTAGATTCGGTTCTCGGCGACTAACGTCAGATCGACGCGTACGATCAGCGATGGGTTCGTTGTGGCCTGGCCGGCCGAGTCGACGTAGCTAAACGCCAAGCCGGAGCCGTCACCGCTGAAGGGGCCGGCGAGAATCTCAGTCCCCGAACCGTCGTCCCGGGCCAGCCACCACTCGCTGCCCTCCTGCTCCAGGCGGTAGGTGTAGGAGTGGAAGGCACGTACCGGTGCCCCGATAGGCACGCCGTTCACGTCGTTGTCGAGGCGAACGATTAGCTCGATGCCTGGTCCTGAGGTATAAGGACAACTGAGGGGCGTACCGGACGCATGGACCTGGGTGATCTCACGCACCAGCCAGCCGTCCGGGTGGTAGACCAGCAAGCTGTCGCCCGTGGCCTCGCTTAGTCGGCCGCTCACACCGAAGAGACCCAAGCGCCGGTCCGCTGCGTCGAGGTCGCAAACGATCGCGAATCCCACGGGCGAGCGGACGGCGACGTTGTCGGGGCCCAGGGCGCCGAAATCGCCCTCTCGGCCGCTCGCCTCCAGCAGATTCGCCGCCAGCACCGAGCCCGCCAGCCGCAGCGCATCGTGCCGGGTCACGGTCGCCTGCTCCTGGCGATAGATGCGCTGCTGAAAGCGGAGCGTCTGGTAGAGACCGCCGGCGATCAGGGTCCCGAGAACCATGAAGATCAACAGCTCGACGACCGTGAAGCCGCGAGGGCTCGACCCCTCGGTCAGCGACCTCACGGTTCTAGCCTGTAGACCGCCACGCTGTCCCATACCGATAGGCCCGGTGCCGGGGTGTAGTGGGTGACGAGGAAGATCCGCCGATAGCTAAAGTAGTCTTCGACCTCCCAGCGGGCGGTGCCCTTGCTTGTCGTCCGAGAGTCGCTGGCCAGGCTCGTATAGGGGAGAGCCAGCAGTCGCTCGAGCTCCGACTGCTGAAACTCCGCTGCGGCGAGCTGTAGGCGCGAGCTGGTGACCAGCCGTGAGGCATAGAGGCTTGCCGCCGCCAGCGAGGTCACCACTATGGCAATGAGCGAGAGGCCGATGAGCAGCTCCACGATGGAGATGCCGCGTGCGTTCAACCGGCTTACAAGCCTCAAGCGCCTCACGGCAGCACCCGACCCAGTGGGCTTACGACGACAGTGTCGGCACGGTCCTTCAGGGCCAAGACGACGGTGGCACCGGCCTCCGGGCAGCTGGCGCCGATCGCGCCGATCCCGCGGCCGTCGAAGCAGAGACTCGATCGGTCGCTCTGCAGATCGACCGCCATGGCGTCGGAGAAGTGGAACAGGCCCAGGGTGTCGACCGCGCCGGCGCCGCCGGCCACCGTCGTGTCCACCTCTACCCAGATCCGCTCACCGGCGGCGTCGAGCCGCAGCACCGCCGGCCGACCGTAGCGGATCGCCGTCGCACGGGCCAGCGAGACCGTTGAGACTACGACCTGAGTGGAGTTGTGTACGGCGGCCGATATTCGTGTGCGCCCGATCGATGGGAGCGCGATGGTGTAGGCCAGCCCGAGCAGCACGAGCGCGATGAGCAGCTCGAGCAGCGTGAAGCCGGTCCCGCCGGCGGCTTTGGGCACGCGCAGGCGCCTGGCCGTCGGCCTTGGGCCGGCGGGCTCCAGTTTGTGAGAGGTATTAAACAATATCAGCTCGGCCGGGCGCAGGCGCGGACGGAGGGGGGCGGTTCGAACCGAGAGCCCTCAAAGCAATCCTCATGCCCGGCTCGAGGTGGGCAATGTGTTCGCGTAACTTTATGTCGTTGTTGTAGATAGGGCGGGGGTGGCTCGCGGGCTGCCGAGGGACCACGCACCGGTGTCGGTCAGGTTGACGCACCTGTTGCAACCTGCAAGGCTAGCAAGCTTCACCGTTGGTGGGCGGCCGCTAGCGCGGCGGCGGCACTACCGTGAAGTAAGCGGTGTCGACGGCCCAGGGTTCGAGCGGGACGTGGCTCCCGAGCGCGAGGACCGCGATCAACCGGTGGCGACCAGGGGTGAGGCCGCTGAGTGTGACCGCGGTGTCGCCGGTACCGAGGTGGACGACGCCCGCGATGCCGGCGGGTATGGGTTCGCCGGGCGCGGTCAGGTCGGCGTCGAGAAAGACGTGGTGGTGCGCGCGGCCGGGCGTGGGCAGGCCGTCGGCGGCGACGATCTGCACGCCGGATGCGGAGAGCATGACGCGAAGCGAGTCGGCCCTGATCTCGGCGCCGTCGGGGGGCGCCTCGATGCGGACGCGCGCGGCGGGCTCGGCGGCGCAGCCAGCGAGCGCGGCGAGTGCGGCGAGCGAGAGAAGCTGTCTTGGCACGAGAAACCTCCGATGGCCGGAACTCCGTAGTGTCGGGTTGAGGGCAAGTTACGATGGCCGGCCGGGTGCGCCAGGCGCCGGTGGCGCGGCTGGGGAGCCTGGCCGTAGATTCGGCGGGTCCCACGAAGGCGCAGGCGTTTGACTCCTGTCTGTACTCACCTAGGCGTAGGGGGTGTAGGATCATGGCGAGTATCACGGAGCGGATGATCGGGGCGGCCACGCTCAACGTGCCGACCTACGAGGAAGTCGAACACGACCGGACGGCGACAGGTCAGGCGGCTGCTGTTGTGGGCGTTGTGGCCGTCGCCACCGCGATCGGCTCGATCGGCGAGGGAGGCTTCGGGATGATCGGCGGCCTCATCTCCGCCTTCGTCGGCTGGTTCATCTGGTCGGCCGTCACGCTGTTCATCGGCACCAGACTGTTCAGCGGTACGGCGGACATGGGCGAGATGCTGCGCACCCTCGGCTTCGCCCAGGCGCCGGGAGTGCTCAACCTGCTCGGGTTCATCCCGCTGCTCGGTTGGATCGCCCGCCTGGTTGTGGGCATCTGGATGCTGGTCTGCGGCGTGGTGGCCATCCGTCAGGCGCTCGATTTCACCACGGGTAAAGCGATTGCTACGGCTCTCATCGGCTGGCTGCTTTACGTCGTGGTGGGCGCGCTGCTGGTCGGGTTCGCCGGTTTCCTCGGGATTGGTTGATTCGGCGCCCGGCACGGGCGTCGCACCCACAACCGCGGGACCCGCGCGGAGCGGAACCTCCGGGCGGGTCCCGGCTTGTTCAGAACGTATCACAAGCGATCGTTATGAAGTCGGATTTTAGCGGTCTCGCCGAGTTCCACCCCGCGGTGGCGAAGTGGTTCGCGTCGTGCTTCGCGGCGCCGACGCGCGCCCAGGGCCGCGGCTGGGCGGCGATCCGTTCGGGGCGCGACACCTTGATCGCCGCGCCCACCGGCTCCGGCAAGACGCTGGCGGCCTTCCTGGCGAGCATTGATGACCTGCTGCGCCAGGGTCTTGGCGGCACGCTACGCGACGAGACGCAGGTCGTGTACGTCTCGCCGCTCCGGGCGCTCTCCAACGACATCCACAAGAACTTGGCCGAGCCGCGTCGAGGGATCCGACAGGCGCTGGCCGAGCTGGGTCTGCCGCCGCTGGAGCTGCGGGCCGCGGTGCGGACGGGCGACACGCCTTCGTCCGAGCGGCAGGCGATGGTGCGTCGGCCGCCCCACATACTGGTCACCACTCCGGAGTCGCTCTACCTGCTGCTCACCTCCGAGCGCGGGCGCGGGATGCTGAAGACGGCGCGCACGCTGATCGTGGACGAGATCCACGCGCTGGCCGACGACCGGCGTGGCTCGCACCTGGCGCTGAGCCTGGAGCGTTTGGGCGATCTCGTCGGTCGGCGGCTGACCCGGATCGGGCTCTCGGCGACGCAGAAGCCGATCGAGGAGGTAGCGCGCTTCCTGGTCGGCGTGGAGGGCCTGGACGAGAACGGCGACCCGCGCTGTGCGATCATCGACGAGGGTCATCGTCGCGAGCTCGACCTGGGGATCGAGATACCGGGATCGCCGCTCGAGGCGGTGATGTCGAACGAGGTCTGGGGCGAGATCTACGATCGGATCGTCGAGCTGGTGGAGCGGCATCGCACGACGCTGATCTTCGTGAACACGCGGCGCGTGGCGGAGCGCCTGACGCGGGCGCTGAGCGAGCGGCTAGGCGAGGAGAAGGTCGCGGCGCACCACGGAAGCCTCTCGCGGGAGCTGCGGCTCGAGGCGGAGCGGCGGCTCAAGGCCGGCGGCCTGAAGGCGCTCGTCGCGACGGCGTCGCTCGAGCTGGGCATCGACATCGGCTCCGTCGATCTGGTGGTGCAGATCGGCTCGCCGCGGAGGATCGCGACGCTACTGCAGCGGGTCGGGCGCTCGGGTCACACGCTGGGCGCGGTGTCGCGGGGCCGGGTCTTTCCGCTCACCCGGGACGAGCTGGTCGAGTGCGTCGCGCTGCAGCGCGCGGCTCGGGAGGGCGAACTCGACCGACTGATCATCCCCGAGAAGCCGCTCGACGTGCTGGCCCAGCAGATCGTGGCGGAGGTGTCGGCCGGCGAACGAGCGGAGGGCGATCTGCACCGGCTGATGCGAGGTGCTTATCCGTACCGGGACCTCACCCGATCCGAGTTCGACGCTGTGGTCCGTATGCTGGCGGACGGCTTCACCACCAAGCGCGGCCGGCGCGGCGCGCACCTGCACCATGACGAGGTGAACGGACGGTTGCGGCCACGGCGCGGCGCGCGGCTGTCGGCGCTCACCTCGGGCGGCGCCATCCCGGACGTGGCCGACTACGCCGTGGTCCAGGAGCCGCAGGGCACCTTCATCGGCACGCTCAACGAGGATTTCGCCATCGAGAGTTCGCCCGGCGACATCTTCCAGCTGGGCAACGCATCGTGGCGGATCATGCGGGTCGAGTCGGGCCGGGTTCGGGTGGAGGACGCGCACGGCCAGCCGCCCACCATTCCGTTCTGGTTCGGCGAGGCGCCGGAACGGAGCCCGGAGCTCTCGGCCGCCGTCTCCCGGTTGCG
This sequence comes from uncultured Gemmatimonadota bacterium, assembly GCA_964347085.1. GTDB lineage: Bacteria > Gemmatimonadota > Gemmatimonadetes > Palauibacterales > KS3-K002 > CAYFXF01. The sequence goes on from CAYFXF010000045.1 coordinate 9,808, forward strand.
GAGCGACGTCGACGCGCGGCTCGACGATGGGGAGGCAGCTGTGGAGTGGGCGGCCCGCGAGCTGGGGATCTCCAAGCCCGTGGCGCGTCAGCTGGTCGAATACCTCGCCGCGGGCAAGCGGGCGCTCGGCGTCATGCCAACGCAGACCACGGTCGTGCTGGAGCGGTTCTTCGACGAGGCGGGCGGCATGCAGCTCGTCGTGCACGCGCCCTTCGGCAACCGGATCAACCGGGCCTGGGGGCTGGCGCTCCGCAAGCGATTCTGCCGTAGCTTCAACTTCGAGCTCGAGGCGGCGGCCACCGAGGACGCGATCGTCCTCTCGCTCAGCACGTCGCACTCCTTCCCGCTCGAGGACGGCTTCCAGTACCTCAAGCCGGAGACAGCTCGGCAGATCCTCATCCAGGCGCTGCTCGATGCGCCCGTCTTCCCCACGCGCTGGCGTTGGAACGCGACCCGCGCGCTGGCGGTGCTGCGGCAGCGCGGCGGCCGGCGTGTGCCGCCGCCGCTTCAACGCATCGAGTCGGATGACCTCTTGGCCTCGGTCTTCCCCGACCAGGTCGCCTGCCTCGAGAACATCGTCGGCGACCGCGAGCTGCCGGACCATCCGCTGGTGAACCAGACGGTGGAGGACTGCCTGGTCGAGGCGATGAACATCGACGGGCTCACCGAGGTGCTGCGCGGTCTTGGGGACGGTACGATCCGCTGCGAGGCGCGCGACACGCGCGAGCCGTCACCTTTTTCGCACGAGGTGTTGAGTGCTAGGCCGTATGCGTTTCTCGATGACGTGCCGCTCGAGGAGCGCCGGACCCAAGCGGTGTACATGCGAAGGTCGCTTGAGCTGTCTTCGGCCGACGACCTGGGCGCGCTCGATGCGGCGGCGATCGCACGCGTGCGTGACGAGACGTGGCCGGACGTTCGGGACGCCGAGGAGCTGCACGACGCGCTGTTGACCTATGGCTTTCTGACGGATGCGGAGGGTCGTGCGGGAGGTGAGGGTGAGTCGTGGGCGGCGTGGCTGGACGAGCTGGCGGTGGCGAAGCGAGCGGGTCGGCTGAGCCCGAACGCGTCGGACCGCTCCGCCACGTTGTGGATCGCTGCGGAACGCGTCCCCGAATTCGAGGCTGTCTTTCCGGAGGGGTCTACGGAGCCAGCGCTCGAGGTGCCGGAACGACGCCGGGCGGTGGAGTGGGACCGTGCGACGGCGATGCGCGAGCTGGTGCGTGGCCGGCTCGAGATCGCGGGACCAATCAGCTCGGTGGCGCTGGCCGAGTCGCTTGGCGTCGCCGAGACGGACGTCGAGCCCGCGCTCATCGCCCTCGAGACGGAAGGGTTCGTGCTGCGCGGCCGGTTTACGCCGGGGGCCCAAGCGCTCGAGTGGTGCGAGCGCCGCCTACTCGCGCGGGTCCACCGCTACACGCTGAACCGGCTGCGCGCCGAGATCGAGCCCGTGAGCTCGGCCGACTTCATGCGCTACCTGTTCAGCTGGAGCCGGGTCGATCGGGAGAGCCAGGCGAGCGGGCCGGACGGGCTGAGCTCGGTGCTCGAGCTGCTGGACGGTTACGAGGTCCCGGCGGCGGCCTGGGAGGCGGACGTGCTGGCGGCGCGTGTGCAGGAGTACGATCCGCTCTGGCTCGATGGCCTCTGCCTGTCCGGACGGGTCTCCTGGGGCCGGCTCTCGCCGCCCGCCTCGGCGCGCGGCAAGACGTTCAGCTCGGGGCCGATCCGCTCCAGCCCGATCGCGCTCTTCCTACGCGAGCACGCCGACGCCTGGCTCGCCCTCGCGCCGTCGGCGGACGGGTTGGAGTTGTCGAGCGACGCGCGAGGTTTGCTCGAAGTGCTGGAACGCCGCGGCGCGCTCTTCTTCGCCGAGCTGGTGCGCGAGTCGGGGCTCTTGAAGACGCGGGTCGAGGCGGCGCTCGGCGAGCTGGTCGCGGTGGGGATCGTCAACTCGGACAGCTTTGCCGGGCTCCGGGCGCTGCTCATCCCGTCCAGCAGGCGACGGCCGGTGGACGGGCGGCGCCGCCGGCGCGGCCGCGTCGCGCCGTTCGGCGTCGAGTCGGCCGGTCGCTGGGCGATCTTCCGCGCGGCCAGCGCCAGCGGGGTTGGCCTGCTCACCTCGACCGCCTGGGTCGACCCGGACGCGGCGGCGGTGGAGACGCAGGCGCGGGCGCTGCTCAGGCGCTACGGCGTGGTGTTCCGGCGTCTGCTCGAGCGAGAGACGAACCTGGGGCCGTGGCGCGAGCTCACCCGGGTCTATCGGCGGCTCGAGGCGCGTGGCGAGATCCGCGGCGGCCGCTTCGTCGCCGGCTTCTCCGGCGAGCAGTTCGCGCTACCGGAGGCGGTGGGGCTGTTGCGCGCGAGGCGTCGGGATTTCACAAACGGCCGGCTGCTGGCGCTGAGCGCCGCCGACCCACTCAATCTGGCGGGCATCGTGACCCCGGGTCCCCGAATCGCTGCGGTAGGAGGCAATCGGGTGCTTTATCGGGATGGCGTCCCGGTCGCGGCGCATGAGTCGGGCAAGCTGCGGCTGTTAGCGCTGCTTGAGGGGACGGGCGCTCGGGAGGTGGAGGCGGCACTCACGCGGCGGCCGATCCCGCCGCAGCTGAGGGTCTACCTGGGCCAGGCCCATTAGGCCGAACTGGAGAAGGCGTACGTTGATCTGGGTTATGCGTTGGCCTGACAGAGCTGTTCGAACGGCGCTGTTCGCGCTGCTGTTGAGCGTTCCCTCGGCGGTTGCGCAGTCGGTGGCTATCCCATCTCCGCCGCTGGACACGGCCTCGCTGGGTCGCGGCCCCCACACTCGCATGCACACGCTGCTCGAGAAGACGATCTTTAAAGTCGATGTGCTGACCCTGGAGGTTCGGCTTGGTGCAGAGGACACGAGGCGGATCGAGGCTCTGGCCGCCGGGCGCGACGACTGGAAGGCGTTGGCCAACTCGATCGCCGAGGTCGCCATCTACTCTGAGGACGCGTGGGCGCGAATCGAGTTCAAGCGGGGCGTAAGCCTCGGCCAGTTCCTCGACGGCGTCGACGACAACCTGCGCCGCGCCCGAGACGCTGGGATCATCGACGAGGCGGACTACGAGCTGATCTCCCGCGGTCTCCCCCGCTGGTTCAGCTTTCTGGACGAGCGCCGCATCTTTAAGAACGACCGGATCGAGTATCGGATCGTGGGCGACACGCTCCGCACCCAGTACTGGTCGGCGGACGGGCGGCTGCTGTTGGACCAGACGGACGTCGGGCCGGAACGACGGCTGGCGGTCCTCGGTAGCTATTTCGTCCGCAAGTCCGACTTCCGGGACGGTTTGATCAAGTCAGTGTTCGAACGGGATTAGCGGCACCGCGGTCTGACAACGCGGAGGCTCTTTCTGGCGTCTAAAGGGTAGAGAGTCGTGTAACCCGAGACCTCAGAACGGGATCGGCATCATGTTTCAATTCATCGTCAGACGCCGTTTTCTAGCGCTCGGACTCGTCGCCCTCGTCGGCGCCGCGCTCGCCAGTGGCTGCGACGACGACGAAGTGATCATCGGGCCCGGCGCTTTCCCCGATGTGAGCGGGACCTGGGCCGGGCAGTACCGTGTGACCGGTTGCACGCTCTCGGGCGCGACAGACGCGTTCTTCTGCTCCGAGCTCTTCTCGGTGAACACGTCGCTGATCCTCGATCTCGATCTGGATCAGGACGGCCCCGACCTGTTCGGCACGCTCGCCCAGGGCGAGTTGCTGGGCGACGTGTTCGGCTCGGTCGACCAGCTGGGCGTGGTGCGGATCGAAGAGGGTCTGCTGGAAGACGACGAGGGGCTCCTCGCCTCGGAGGTGAACGCCTGGCAGACGGGCCTGGTGGGTGACTCGCTGCAGGGGAGCTGGCGGTTCTTCATCGAGGACCTGCAGAACCAGGGGTTCGGCGGCGCGACCGTCGATGCCAGCATCAAGATGTTCGGCCCGAGCGTGGCCCAGTTCTTCGGCTGTGCGAGCGCGGGCAACCTGACCCCGAACGGGCAGATTAGCGAGGAGCTGCGGAGTGGCGACTGCCAGCTGACCGGCAGCCTGTTCGATGATCAGCTTGCCGACGGGACCTACTTCGACGTGTACGCCTTGACGGGAGGGGCCGGCGACTCGCTGGAGGTCACGCTGCGCTCTGCGGCGATCGATGCGGTCTTGCTGGTCGCCGACCTGGACGAGGTCGTGCTGGGCTGGGACGACGACAATGGCGGTGGTGTGAACGGGACCGACGCGGCGGTGATCATCGTGTTCG
>CAYFXF010000046.1:0-5231 GCA_964347085.1 uncultured Gemmatimonadota bacterium
GATCTTCGCCAAGTCCGAGGCGACGGCGCTCCTGCGCGAGGGCTGGCCCAAGAGCAAGGTCCTGGCGGCGTACTGTTCCGCCATGGCCCACCGGGTGGTGACGTTGCTGGAGCAGGTGGGTGTCGAAAGGGAGTTCGCTATCACCGGCGGCATCGCCAAGAACATCGGTGTCGTCCGGCGACTGGAGGGCGAGATAGGCATCAAGGCCCTGCCCTCCAAGATCGACACTCAGATCGCGGGCGGCCTCGGGGGTGCGCTGTTCGCCCAGAGCCTGCTGAAGAAGAAGCTCAGCGCGAATTGAGCACGCGCTTCGTTGACATAGGAGACCCGGTTTGAGGGCGCATTACGGGTACAAGGACGGTTCCGGCGACTTCTTTATCGTCATCGAGACGGATGGGTGCGTACGCTGCGACACGCAGGGCTGTGTTTCAGCCTGTCCGGAAGGGGTGCTCGAGATCATCACCGATGACTACGACGACCAGGTCGCTGCGGTGGTTGAAGAACATCGCAAGAAGATCAAGTACTCCTGCGCTCCGTGTAAGCCTGACCGCGACCGTCCACCTTTGCCGTGTGTCGCTGCCTGCGCACCCGGTGCAATCACGCACTCGTGGTGAGGGGCGCACGCCCCCGGCCGTTCTAACCCCGGCTCTGAGATGACCGACCGTACGAGGGGATGGTCTCGATGGTCAAACTGACTATCGACGGGATCGACGTCGAGGCGCGGGAGGGAGCCACCATTCTGGAAGCGGCCGACGCCGCCGGGATCTATATCCCGCGGCTGTGCGCCCATCCCGACCTGCCGGCGGTCGACCCGGGCCGGCTCGAGCCGTGGGAGCGGGTCTATCGGGGCCCCGCCTCGCCGCCTCGAAACCGCATGACAGGACTTTCCCCAAGTCCGCACTTAGAAGGCGGTTACGAAGGTTGCCTCCTTTGCCTTGTGAAGCTCGCCGGACGGCCTGAGGCCACCCGAGCCTGCGTCACCCCGGTGGCAGAGGGTGCCGAGGTCGCGATCTCGGACGCCGAGATCGACGCCCGGCGCCGGGCCAGGCTCAGGAAACTGTTCGCCACGCACCCCCATGCCTGTGTGCAGTGCGCCCAGAGAGCCGGCTGCGCCCTCGAGCCCTGCTCGACGAACGTCGCGAAGCAAGAGCGCTGCTGCCCGATCTTCCACGCCTGTGAGCTTCGCAAGGTGGCGGAATTCCTGCGCATCCCGGAGGACACGCCGCGATATCATCCAGCCGGCCTGCCGCGCATCGAGGATGAGCCGCTTTTCCTGAGGGACTACAATCTCTGTATCGGTTGCCTGCGCTGCGTTCGCATCTGCCGTGAGCTGAGGGAGGTCGATGCTCTCGGATTCGTGCTGGGCGAAGATGGAGAGCCGATAGTTGGCACGAAGGCGCCGACTCTGAAGGACTCGGGATGCAGTTTTTGTCTGAGCTGTGTGGAGGTCTGCCCGACCGGCGCCCTGCGGCTCAAACACGAGGATCCCAGGCGGGACGGCGCACGGCTGACGCACTGCGTCGCCGGCTGTCCGGCCGGGATGGATGTGCCTCGCTACCTGCGCGAGATACGGCGCGGCGAGTTCGCCCGTGCAGAGGCCGTCATCCGCGAGGTGGCGCCTCTGCCCCGGGTCCTCGGAGAGGTGTGCTTCCGACCCTGCGAGGACTCTTGTATGCGCGGTGAGCTGTCCGAGCCGGTCGCGATCTGCGCGCTCAAGCGGGCTGCCGTGGATCATGCCGGCGAGCCGATCTGGAAGTCGCGCCTCGAGGTTGGCGCCGCTACCGGGAAGCGGGTGGGGATCATCGGAGCCGGACCTGCCGGGCTCACCGCGGCCTGGTTCCTCAGGCTCAAGGGGCACGAGGTCGTGCTCTTCGACTCGCAGTCCGCGCCCGGCGGCTGGCTTCGCGATGGCATTCCTCGCTATCGGCTTTCCGCTGCTGCTCTCGATGCGGACGTCGGCGAGATACTCGAGCTGGGTGTGGCGCTGCGCATGGGAGTCGAGGTGGGGAAGGACGTCGCTTTCGAGACCGTGCGTGAGGACCATGACGCCGTGTTCATCGCGGCCGGGGCACGGAGCGCCAGGCAGCTGGGTCTTGAGGGCGCTGAGCTTCCCGGGGTCGAGAGTGGGCTGGCGCTGCTCCAGCAGTATGCAGCAAGCAGCAACACGGGCGATTCGCGTTTCGCCGGTGAGATGGTCGTCGTGATCGGCGGTGGCGATGTGGCGATGGACGTCGCGCGGACGGCGCTGCGTCTGGACGCTCTGGAGGTGCACGTTTACAGCCTCGAGGCGCGTCACGAGATGCCGGCGCATGAGCGGGAGGCCGCGGAAGCGGAGCGTGAGGGGGTCACCCTGTGCCCCGGGTGGGGTCCGGTTCGGATCGTGGGCGCGACGAGGGTCGAACGAGTCGACTTCCAGAGCTGTATCTCGGTCTTCGACGAGGACGGTAGGTTCGCGCCGAGGCTGGACCCGCGCGACTGCCTGGCTCAGGACGCCGACCGCGTGCTGGTCGCCATAGGTCAGGAGCCGTCGCTCGATTTTCTCGCCGGCCTCGAGGAGATCGAGCGCGACGAGGCGGGGAACATCAAGGTCCGCGGCTCTTCGCTGGAGACCTCGATGGCAGGGGTCTTTGCCGGTGGGGATGTGGTTTCGGGTCCGGCGTCGGTGGTCGAAGCCGTAAGCCAAGGCCGGCTGGCCGCGTCGGGGATCGACCGTTATCTGGGCGGTGATGGCGACATCTACTTCCGCTTGTTGGATGAAACCGAGCCGGAGACGGGCCTGGACGTCGTCGAGGGCTTCTTCGGTCTCGAACGGGCACCTGTAGCGCACCTTTCCGTTAGTGAGGGCCTCAGCGGCTTCAGCGTTCTGGAGGCGGGCTACCCTCGAGCTGCGGCCATCCGTGAGGCCGATCGCTGTCTGCGCTGCGATCTCAGGCTGCTCATTCGCCCGGTCCCGGCTCCGCCCGAGCCCTGGCTGGCACTCACTCCGGAGAACGTCTCCGCGGTACCCATGTCGGAGGGAGTGTATCAGCTGCTGGGTGACGACAAGCTCGTGTACGCCATAGCCGGTGTGCCGAATCTGAGGGTCGCACTCACGCAGGTCCTGTCCACGTCGGACAAGGCCAGGTTCTTCCTCTTCGCAGAAGATCCGATGTACTCGAAGAGGGAAAGTGAGCTGATCCAGCAGTACCTGCGCGAGCACGGCCGCCTGCCGCCGGGTGAGGGGGAAGAGGTGCTGGATGATCTGTTCTAACGCGGGAATGCCGCCCGCGTCCGCCTCGCCGCTAACCCGTGTAGTAGTTATCATTAGCCGTTATCGGGAGGGAAGGAGCGCGCCTTGACCGTACGAACCTTTCCTGAATGGCAGGGCCAGCCGCTGGACGAGATCCTCTATCAGTCTCGCGAGCTGCTCGAGGATACCGATTTTCCGACGCTGCGCCGCTGGCGCGAGGCAGGCGGAAAAACAGTCGGCCACTTCCAGGTCTATTTCCCTGAGGAGATCGTTCATGCCGCCGGGATGCTGCCCTTCAAGGTCCGCGGCGCTCCCGTCGAACCGGTCCAAGCCGATTCGCGTTTCGGGTCGTACCTGTGCTCGATCATCAAGACGTCGCTCGAGCTGGTGCTGAGTGGCCGGATCGAACTGGAGATGTTCGTGACCCATCCGATCTGTGATGCGGCGCGCAATCTGGCCGGTGTCTGGGGGCGCAACTTTTCCTATCCCTGTGAGATCCTCTACCTGCCGCAGAACGCCAACTCGGCCCACGCGGCCGACTACCTGCGCGGCGAGTACCAGAGGCTGAAGCGCGGTGTGGAACGGATCGCCGGGCGCGAGGTCGCGGACGACGATCTGCGCCGCTCGCTGGCGGTCTTCAACGAGAACCGCGCCTTGATCCGGAAGCTGTACGCGATCAAGCGAGACACGCCCTGGCAGTTGTCGGCCGCCGAGGCCTACGTGCTCGTCGCGATCGGCGGGCTCCTCCCCCGCGAAGAACACAACGAGCTGCTGGCAGCCGTTCTGCCGCTGATCGCTGAACGGCCCGCGAAGCGCCAGGACCGCGTTCGCGTGGTGTTCGAGGGCGGCTTCTGCGAGCAGCCGCCGCTCGACTTGATCGGCGCGATCGGCCGCTCCTGTTACGTGGTAGACGACGACCTGCACATCGGGCTCCGCTGGATCCTGGAGGACGTGCCGTTGGACGGTGACCCGCTGCTCGAGCTGGCCCGCGCCTATCTGGAGAACTCGTCCTACAGCCCAGTTCAGCACGACCTGCGCAAACCGAAAGAGAAGATGCTGCTCAGGCGGATCGAGGATTCCGAGGCGCAGGCGGTGATCGTCACCGCGGCCAAGATGTGCGAGCCGGGGCTGGAGGAGCAGGTCGCCTACACGCGGGCGCTCGACGAGGCGAACGTGCCGTACTTCGTCAGCGAGTTCGAGGAGAACATGACCAGCTTCGACCACCTGGAGATCCAGCTCGAGACCTTTGTCGAGAACCTGCTGTTCGAATAGCGAGTGAGCCTATGAACCACCCGGCGAGCGAGGACTCGATCGTAGGGCGCGGCAACAAGGAGGGCGCCCGGCTGTTCCGCGAGTGGTACGAGGAGTTGGGTGGTGCGGCCGAGAGCGACAAGGGCGCTGCCTATGTGTTCGTGATGGGCAGCCTGACGGAACTGCTGCGCGTCTTCGACTTTCCGATCGTCTTCCCGGAGATCAACTCGCTGCAGACAGCGGTCCGGCGCGTGGCGCACGAGTACCTGGACGAGGCCGAGGACTACGGCTACTCACCCGATATCTGCGGCTACGTGAAGGCCGACGTCGCCACGCAGCTGCGCGGCGGCGAGCTGCCCATGGGGCGGATCCCGAAGCCGGCGCTCGCCGTCTACACCAACGCCTGCAACACCTACATCAAGTGGGCGGAGATCTGGGAGCGCATGCACAAGATCCCGACCTTTACGCTCGACATTCCGGGCACCCGTTCGGCGGGCACGCAGACCTGGCCGGGGGATCCCGACTTCGAGAACGACCGGCGCTACGTGGCGGCACAGATCAAGGAGCTGATCGGGGTCTGCGAGGAAGTCAGCGGTATCAAGTTCGACGTCGACCGCCTGCGCGAGACGATGGGCCATGCCAACACGATGAGCAGCGGCTGGAAACGTGTGCTGGAGCTCAACCAGGCGCGCCCCTCGACCTTCAACGCGCTGACCGACGGCACGATCTACCTCGGCGTCGCCAACGGCCT
>CAYFXF010000046.1:5254-7656 GCA_964347085.1 uncultured Gemmatimonadota bacterium
GCGGCACGCTGACCGACGAGAAGTACCGGCTGATCTTCGTGGGCGTGCCCTGCTACCCGATCTTTCGCCGCTTCAGCGAGCTGTTCACGGAGTGGGGCGGTACGTTCGTCAATTCGACCTATCTGTGGTTCGCTTCCGGCGGTGCGAACGCCGGGTTTCAATACGACCTTGAGAACCCGCTGGACAGCCTCGCACAAGGGATCCTGATCAGCGTTCGCGATGCGATGGACAGCATGTTCTTCCAGACCCAGATCCTGGTCGAGATGATCGAAGAATTTCAGGCGGACGGGGTGGTATATCATCCGATCAAGAGCTGCCGAACGGTGTCGACGGGCCTGGCCGACAACCGTCGTGCGCTGATGAAGGAGCGCGACGTGGCGAGCCTGTTCATCGAGTCGGACATGATGGATCGCCGCGTGGTCTCGGAGGCACAGCTCAAGAACCGGGTCGACGCCTTCTTCGAGGGGCTGGCGGCGCGCGGGCATCGGGCGACCATCGCAACACCCTAGATAGTCAGCGGAGAGACTGGCACATGGCCTACGCAGCTGGTGTGGACGTCGGGTCGACTCAAACGAAAGCAATGATCATCGATGAGGCGCGTGGAATCGTCAGCCGGTCCTTGACCGATACCGGTGCCAACGTCATGCGGGCGGCCGAGAACGCGTTTCAGGAGGCCCTGCTCGGGGGAGCCCTCCGCGAAGAAGAGGTGGAGTTCGTCGTAGGAACCGGGTACGGTCGTTACAAGGTCACCTTCGGCAATACGCAGGTGACCGAGATCAGCTGCCATGGGCGCGGCGCCGTTCACATGTTCCCCGGCACGCGGACGGTGGTTGACATGGGTGGGCAGGACACCAAGGCCATCCGTGTGTCCCCCGCTGGCGAGATCCTTGACTTCTGCATGAACGACAAGTGCGCCGCCGGGACGGGGCGATTCCTGGGCGCCGCCTCGAATGCACTCGATATCCCGCTCGGCGAACTGGGTCCGACCGCCTTGCGTGGCGAACGGCCGGTGAAGATCAGCACGACGTGTACGGTCTTCGCCGAGTCCGAGGTGCTCTCCTGGTTGGGGAAGGGCAAGAAGATCGAGGACATCCTTCTCGGGGTCCATCAGTCGATCGCTGCCCGCTCTAGCGGCCTGCTGCGCCGGGTCGGGATCGAGGAGGAGGTGACGTTCACAGGGGGTGTGGCGCGGAACTCTGCGATGATCGAGACGCTCAACGAGCGGTTGGGGCTCCAGGTCAACGTCGGTGAGGAATCGCACTACATGGGCGCGCTGGGCGCGGCGCTGTTCGCGCTGGACCACATCTTGGCGAGCCGCTCTCCAGCCAAAGCGAGACGCGAAACATCATGATGTACGCGGGCGGAATCGACATCGGCTCGACCTACACCAAATCCATAATCCTGAGCGCGGAGAATGAGATCGTCGGCCGGACGCTGCGGCCGACCGGTTTCAAGCTGGCCGAGATGGCGGAGCGGACGTTTCTCGAGGCGCTGACGGGCGCCGGACTGGCGCGGGAGGATGTACGCTATGTGGTGGCGACCGGGTTCGGGCGCCATCAAGCTCAGGTCGCCGACGTGCAGGTGACCGACCTGACGGCTGCGGCGCGAGGCGCGACGTATTTGTTTCCCGGGACCCGAACCATCCTGGATGTCGGTGGGCAGACGATGAAGGCGAGCCGGCTGGGTGACGGGGCGAAAGTGAAGTCGTTCCGACTGAACGACAAGTGCGCCGCCGGCACGGGGGCCTTTCTGGAGAAGACGGCTCGCTACCTGGGATATACGACGGAGGAGATCGGTCCTCTGGTGGCCATCTCGAAGGAGGCCATTCCTATCTCCGGTGTCTGCGCGGTGTTCGCGGAATCGGAGGTTATCAACCACCTCTCCCAAGGGGTGGCGCCGGCCGACATCATGCACGGCGCTATCGTCTCGCTGGTCGGCCGTTCGGTCCAGCTCATGAAACGCGTGCGCATGGAGCCCGAGTTCACGTTGATCGGCGGGATCCTGCGGTTCCGCCGCATGGTGGACGTGGTGCGCGAGCAGCTTGGCGCCGAGGTCAACGTACCGGACGGCGACCGCGTGCAGTTCACGTCCGCGCTGGGTGCCGCCATCCTCGGCCATCGACGTATGCAGCGGCTTGCGGCGGAGGGAAGCTCGGTAGCTTCCGAGCGGGCTTAGGGGTTCTTGGGCCATGTCTGAGGACGATCACGATTCAGCGGGGAACGAGACCCGCAAGGACCTGGCGGCTTCGCTGGGCCCGATCGTCGAGCAGGAAGCCCGGCGCGTCCTGTCGGAGAGGCTGACCGAGGGCGACGCGGAGCGGCTGGCCGAGGGCTGGGAGCGCCGCTTCATCGCCGACCCCGGGCGTGCGCGTGAGGCGATCGAGCTCTACACCCAGCTGGGCT
>CAYFXF010000046.1:7666-11303 GCA_964347085.1 uncultured Gemmatimonadota bacterium
CTACGAGGTGCTCGCCGACCCGGTACGGCCGGAGGATCTCGGCGAAGGTTGCGAGGATTGCGTGTTGGTCGCGGCGCTGCGGTTCCAGGTGATCTATACCCGGAAGCGCGGTTCGGAGGGCTAGCCGGCCCGCAGCGAGCTGTTGCGCTTCGGGCCCCAGGTTCGAGTTGCCGCGCTCTATGGCAGACGTAGTGTCCGAAGGCTCGCTTTAGAGGGAGGTCATGGTGGCGTCCGTTCCGTCTGAAGACCGACTCATCCACGATTGGGCCGCTTTCGAGGGCGAGGGCTCCGGCCCATCCGCTCGGCCCATGCTCGACGATGAGACGCTGCGCGATGGGCTGCAGAGCCCCTCGGTCATCGATCCCCCGACCGACATCAAAGTCAAGGTCCTTCACCTGATGGATAGCCTCGGCGTCGAGACGGCGGACGTCGGGCTGCCGGGCGCCGGCCCGCGGCAGTGCGAAGCGGTCGAGCGGCTCTGCCGGGAGATCGCCGACAGCAAGCTGAGGATCCAGGCGAACTGCGCCGCCCGGACGATGATCGTCGACATCCAGCCGATCGTCGACGTGGTCCAGAAGACGGGCGTGCCGATCGAGGCCTGTGTCTTCATCGGCTCGAGCCCCATTCGCCAGTACGCCGAAGAGTGGGACCTGGAGCATGTCCTGCGGCACACGCGCGAAGCGGTCGAGTTCGCGGTCGGCGAGGGTTTGGAGGTCATGTACGTCACCGAGGACACGATCCGCGCCTCGCCAGATGATCTGCGCGTGCTGCTGAGCGCCGGGATCGAGGCGGGAGCGCGACGCGTCTGTCTCTGCGACACCGTTGGCGCGGCGGAACCCCGCGGCGTGGCCAATCTCGTGACCTGGGTCAAGGGGCTGTTGGAGGTGCTGGGGGTGGGCGACACGGTCGGGATCGACTGGCATGGCCACCGCGACCGAGGGCTCGATGTCGCCAACACGCTGGCAGCGATCGAGGCCGGCGCGACCCGCGTGCACGGCACGGCTCTGGGCATCGGCGAACGGATCGGCAACACCCCGATGGAGCAGCTACTGGTGAACATGAAGCTGCTGGGCTGGCGAGACGACGATCTGACCGCGCTGCCGGAGTACGTCGAGACCGTTTCCGACGCGGTGGGGGTCCCGATCCCGGTCAACACACCGATCGTTGGTCGGGACGCCTTCCGTACGGCCACCGGCGTTCACGCGGCGGCGGTCATCAAGGCCCAACGCAAAGGCGAGGCGTGGCTGGCGGATCGCGTCTACTCGGGGGTCCCGGCCAGCTGGGTCGGCCGCGAACAAGAGATCGAAGTCGGACACATGTCGGGCGCGTCGAACGTGCAGTACTTCCTGCGCTCGCGCCATCTACCCACGACCCCGGAAGTCGTCGAGGCCGTACTTGCCCTGGCCAAGAAGTCTGAGCGCGTGTTGAGCGAAACAGAGATCCTCGCAACGGTCGAATCAATCTCCGCCGGAGACGAGGGGCGGCTATCGTGAAGAGCTTGCTCTCCGGCAATCAGGCGGTCGCTCAGGGGGCCTGGGAAGCAGGCGTTGCGTTCGCAGCCGGTTATCCTGGCACCCCTAGCACCGAGGTGCTGGAGAGCCTCGCCCGCTACCCGGAGGTCGACGCGCACTGGTCCACGAACGAGAAGGTGGCGTTCGAGGAGTGCATGGGCGCGGCGCTGGGCGGGGCGCGCTCGCTCGTGACGATGAAGCACGTCGGCCTCAACGTGGCCGCCGATCCCTTCATGGTCTTCCCGTACGCCGGGACAAACGCCGGCTTCGTGGTCCTGGTCGCCGACGACCCCGGCATGTACTCGTCCCAGAACGAGCAGGACAGCCGCTACTTCGCCAAGATCGCCAAACTGCCGCTCCTGGAGCCGGCCGACGCGGCGGAAGCGCGAGAGATGATGAAGGCCGCGTTCGAGCTGAGCGAGCGCTTCGAGTCGCCGGTCATGTTCCGCACCACCACACGCCTGGCACACACGCGCGGCGTGGTCGAGCCGGGCGCGCGGGTCGAGGCGCCGCGCAAGAAGTTCTCACGTAAGTCGAGCCAGTACGCGATCCCCGTCTACGCCCGCTTCCGCCGCCCCGAGCTGGAGGAGAAGCTCGGCCGGCTGCGCGCCTTCGCCGAAGAGTACGAGGGGAACGTGATCGAGGAAGGCGACCCCGGTTTCGGCGTCGTCACGCACGGCATCCCCTACCAGTACGTCAAGGAAGTGGCGCCCGAGGCGACCGTGTTCAAGCTGGGGATGATCTACCCGCTGCCCGCGAAACGGCTGAAGGAGTTCTGCGCGCGGTTCGAGACCGTCTACGTCGTCGAGGAGAGCGAGGGTTTCATCCAGGGCGAGCTGGCCACGATGGGCATCCTCAACGTGGTCGGCAAGGAAAGCTTCACCAACATCGGCGAGTTGAGCGCCGACCTGGTGGCGACGGGGCTCCGGGGGACGCCGGTCCCCGGCGACTACACTCAGGAGGTCGCCGTTCTGCCGCGGCCGCCGGTGCTCTGCGCCGGCTGCCCGCACCGCGGCGTGTTCAGCACGCTCAAGAAGCTGGGCGTTCTGGTAGCCGGCGACATCGGCTGCTACACACTGGGCTGCCTGCCGCCCTTCGACGCGATGCACACGACCTTCTGCATGGGGGCCAGCATCGGGAACGCGACGGGGTTCAACCGGGCGGGCGAGCGCGAGGTGGTGGCGGTGATCGGCGACTCGACCTTCCTGCACGCAGGCCTGCCCAGCATCCTGAGCGCCGCGTACAACCGCGTACCGACGACGACGATCATCCTCGACAACGGGACGACGGGGATGACCGGCCACCAGCAGCACCCCGGCACCGGCCACACGCTCAAGGACGAGCCGGCACCCGCTGTGGATTATGAAGCGCTGATTCGCTCGCTCGGGGTGGCACATGTCGACGTCGTGGACCCCTGGGATCTCGACTCCACCGAACGAGCGATCCGGGCCGGACTGGCGCACCCGGGACCCGCGGTCGTCATCGCACACCGCCCCTGCATACTGCTGCCCGAGGAGAAGGCGCGCGAGAAGACGGCCTACGCGGTGGCGCCCGACGACTGCATCCTCTGTGAGGAGTGCTTCGAGACCGGCTGTCCCGCGCTGATCTGGCAGGACGACGTCCCCTACATCCGCGACTGGGAGTGCGCGGGCTGTGCGATGTGTGCGCAGCTCTGTCCGGCCGACGCGATCCACCTGGTGGAGGCGGTCTAGTCGTGGCGGTGACCAACGTGCTGATCGCCGGTGTGGGAGGACAGGGCGCCATCCTGGCCAGCGAGCTGCTGGCGCTCGCCGCGCATGCCGCCGGTAACGACGTCAAACAGGGCGAGTTCCACGGCGTGGCGCAGCGTGGCGGCTCGGTGTTCAGTCACGTGCGTTTCGGCGATCGCGTCTACTGGCGCTCGAGAAGTTGGAGGCGTTGCGCTACGCGCACTTCGTCAAACCGGGCGGCACGGTCATCGCTAACGACCACGCGGTGGAGCCGATCCGGGTCGGTGACCCACGCGACTATCCGGCCGAGGCGATCGACTTCCTCCAGAACAAAGGGCTCCAGGTCATCGCCCTCAAGGCGACCGAACAGGCGATCGCGCTGGGCAATCACCGGGCCGCGAACGTCGTGTTGTTGGG
>CAYFXF010000046.1:11313-13690 GCA_964347085.1 uncultured Gemmatimonadota bacterium
CTGCTTGAGCTCAACCAACAGGCCTTCGCCGCCGGTCGCCAGCGCACTGTGGCCTGAAGTAAACGCTCGCAGCAGTTACTCCCCCGTGCGACACCTCTCCTAGCCAACTTCGCTGCACACTGAGTGGGGCGGTGGCCAAACGCGGGCCAGATCGCTGTTCAGAGGCGCCCGTGCGCGATGCTTATCCGATGAGGAAGGCCCCCGATCCTTGGCATGTGGCCGCCAAGAGACGGGGCTTCCCTACATGACTATTTATGACTACTATGTGACCATGAACCGCGTCGGGATCGCGGAGCTCAAGGCCCGCCTCAGCCAATACCTGCGCCGCGTGCGGCGCGGGCACAGCCTGACCGTGCTTGACCGCGATACACCGATCGCGCGTCTGGTTCCCTACGTCGAGTCGGAACCGCTGCGTGTTCGGCAGCCGCTGGGCCGCGCGCCGAGCCTTCAAGAAGTTCCTTTGCCGCCGCCGATTCACCTGGACGGCGACATCGTCGAGCTGCTGCTCGAGGAGCGGCAGGGGGACCGGTGATCGCCTATCTGGATTCTTCCGTGCTGCTCCGAGTCGTTCTTGGCCAGGCGGATCGTCTCCCAGCGTGGCCGACGGTCGAGTCTGGTGTGGCCAGCGCCCTCGTCGAAGTAGAGTGCTTGCGCACGTTGGATCGATTGCGGTTGCGTGCCGGGCTGTCATCGGAGGAACTGGCGAGCCGCCGGGAGGCCGTCTTTCGTCTGAGTGAAGAGATGGTCGTGATCGAACCCTCCAAAGCCATCTTGAGCCGGGCGGCTCAACCGCTGCCGACCCCTCTGGGCACTTTGGACGCCATCCACCTCTCGACCGCATTGCTCTGGCGGGAAGTGCAGGGGGTGGACCTGGTGATGGCCACGCATGACCGGGCGCTGGCCACTGCGGCACGGGCTTCGGGCTTGCGCGTAATGGGAGCGGGATGAGGAGACCGCACACACTCACCACAGTTGTGCGTCAAGCGTCGTTTGCGGTGCAGCGAAGCTGGATATATTCTTGTTAATCATTAGGGGTGGCTAGGGCGGTCGCGAGTCGTCCGTTGCTCTGGGAGCCGCCACTGTGCTCGGGCATCCACGTGTTATCCCCTTCCTAGCTGGTCCGACCACCCAGCCAAAGTCCGCCCACGCCCGGAGTCCCAGCGACATGAGGTTGCCGGTATGAATACGCGACCCAAGCCCCCTAGGCGCTCGCTATCCGCAGTCATCGCTGCCTTCGCATCGCTCCTATGCGGCGCCCCGGTCGCCGCGCAGGAGACCGACTGGCGCACGATCGAGTTCGAGACCTCGCAGGTCACCTCACCTGACGTGGCTCTTTCACCCGACGGCAAGTGGCTGGTCTTCACGATGCTCGGCCACCTGTTCCGTCTGCCTGTGGAGGGTGGCACCGCCGAGCAGCTCACGTTCGGCCCCTACTACGATGCCGAGCCCGCCATCTCGCCGGATGGGCGACGCATCGCCTTCCAGTCTGACCGGGACGGCGGCGAGGGCAACATATTCGTGCTGGAGCTGGCCGGCGGCGAGATCACGCAGGTGACGCACGAGCGTCGGGCTATCCAACACATCTGGGCGCCAGACGGCGGGGCGCTTGTCTACCTGCGTCGGCCCGAATGGCTCGTGGGCGGCTCGCCGGCAGAGATCCGGCGCGTGTCGCTGGCCGGGGGCGAACCGGAGACCGTCGTTCCCCCGGATGTGATCCGTGCGGCGTTCTACTTGCCGGACGGGCGCCTGGCATGGACGGTCATGGAGCCGGAGCGCGGCTCTGCGCGAGTGACTACCAGGATCGACGTGTTGAGCTCCGAGAGCCGCGTGTCGACCCTGCGCAGGATTCCAGGCTACCTCTACCGCGTTGTTTCGAGTCCCGCCGGCGATGGCGTCTACGGCAGCCGCTACCTGCCGATCGACGGCGCCGAGGAATGGCCCAAGAGCCTGGTGTTCATGCCAACGCCGGAGGGCGACGCGCGATACGTCGCCACCCTGCCAGGCTCGTATTACTCCCCGCGCTTCGCCCTGAGCGCGGAGGGAAATGCTCTTTACCTCGGAGACGCGGGCAGGCTTTGGAAGATCTCGGTGCCGGAGGGCGAGTACGAGCGGCTCCCCTTGCGCGCCAGGGTGAAGCTCGAGGTTCAGAAACCCGTCGCCCCGCCCCAGCCGACTCTACACGCTGAGGGTCCGGTTCGATTGCGCAGTGTAGAAACTCCCACGCTCTCGCCGGACGGCCGAACCTTGGTCTTCGTCGCGGCGGGCCAGCTTTGGCAGCAGCCGCTCGACGGCGGCGACGCGCGGCGGCTCGGCGACGGGCGCGGGTTCGTCTGCTGCCCCAGCTTTTCCCCCGACGGGAAGCGACTGGCGTTCCGGC
>CAYFXF010000047.1:0-8557 GCA_964347085.1 uncultured Gemmatimonadota bacterium
GCCGATCCGTACCGCGAAGACCAGCTCGGCGGCCTCAGCCTAACACGCGAGGGGCTGGAACGCCGCGACGAGCTGATCCTCCATTTGTTGAATGAGGCCAAGGTTCCCGTCGCTGTCGTGCTGGCGGGGGGATACGCGCATCGCTTCGAGGACACCGTCGAGATCCACTGCCAGACGGTGCGCGTGGCGCGCCGGCAACTGGAGCGCATCAGGGGGTGAGCAGCGTGCGGGGTTTGGCACGGGCCAGGGGCTGGACGCCAGGCGCCCTCGGACTCGCTGCGGTCACGCTGCTGCCAGCCCTGGCCATGCTCGCGCCGCTCAGCGCGCAGCAGACGCGGGGCACGGACACAGCTCGGGCTCAGGATACTTCGCAGGACGCGATACGCACTCGGCATCTGTGGATCCATTATCCGCCCGTGGGGGCGGGGGTAGCTCGGTCGTTTGCCGGCTACGCTGAGGGCATCTACGCCGACGTTGATTCGCTGTTGGGCGATGCGCTGCCTGAGACACTCACGGTGAATTTTGTCGAGCAAGGTCTGAGTCGCTTGGACTCAGGTCGCGTTACTCTCAACCTGCAACAGGAGCCCTACCTGCGACAGGTTTTCGCGCGCGAGCTTGCTTACCTCGCGATGCAGGTGGAGCTGGGGCCGGCCTATGGGTTCGAGGGGTATCGCTTCTTGATCGAGGGGGTGGGCGCTTGGGTGGGCGAGCGCTACGAGCGCGAGCTCGGCTCGGTGCCGCCCCGGCGAACCTGGGCGGCGTATGCCTACGTGCAGGAGGCGACCTATCTGGGGTATCTCGAGGCCTTTGAGCGGGCGAGTGAGGAGATCGGCAAGCAGGTGGTTACCGGCGTCGGCTACACCTTCGTCAAGCATCTGGTGGGGCGCCATGGGGTGCGGGCCGTACCCGTGCTTCTGAGATCGCTGGCCGAGAACAGCGACGTCTGCTCTGCGCTGGATGGGGCGCGTTTCGACTGTGAGGCGTTCGTGCCGAGCTGGGAGGCGGCTCTGCAAGCCGAGGCCGGGCGACACGACTTCACGCAGCTTCCGCAGGTCGAAGCCGACCTGCTCGTGGCCGGCGACGGCGAGCTGCTCGACCTGACCCTCGAGGTGCGGATCCAGAACCCGGAGGCGGAGAGCTACCTGTTCTTCGTGTCCTACGTGATTGGTGAGGAGCGCGACGAAATCGCCTATCCCGCAGAGAGTGGGGACTTTCGGACCCAGGTCGGGCTGGGTCGGGCGAGGTTGGGGACCAAAGTTCTCTGGGATGTGGCCGTGTGGTCACGCACGTTGCAGCTCTGGCGGCGGAGCGGTTGGCAGGACCGAACGGTCCGCTGATCGGGGTCGCGTTGCCAGCGCCCCGGCCTTGTGACATATTCATTGGTTATTGGATCTGTAAGAACGCGCCGGTGTGTCCGGTGCGTGTCCATCTCCGAGCCCACCACAGTACGAGGTAGGGGAAATGAAGCGTGGAACTTCTTTGTTCAGTGCGGTCGCGTTGGTGGCTGGCTTGTCGCTTGGCTCGTATGCCTGTGCCACCAAGACTCAGACGGGCGCCGCAGTCGGCGCCGGCGCCGGCGCGGTGGCTGGCGCGGTAATCGGTAAGGCGGCTGGCAACACAGCGGCCGGCGCAATACTCGGCGCGGCGATCGGTGGCGCGGCCGGCGCCATCATCGGCAACTACATGGATCGTCAGGCCGCGGAGATGGAGCGCGATCTAGAAGGCGCCAAGATCGAGCGGGTCGGCGAAGGGATCAAGATCACCTTCGCGTCCGGTATCATGTTCGATGTGGACAAATCGAACCTGCGGCCCGAAGCGCAGACGAACCTTGTTGACCTGGCCCGCATCCTCAACAAGTACGAGGACACCAACGTCCTGATTGAGGGGCACACCGACTCGACCGGGCCGGACGAGTACAATCAGGGCCTCTCCGAGCGGCGCGCGCAGTCGGTGTCCACCTATCTGGCGATGCAGAATGTTAAGTCCGGGCGTTTCTCGGTCGTCGGCTACGGCGAGGCCCAGCCGATCGCCTCGAACGAGACGGTAGATGGCCGGCAGCTGAACCGCCGAGTCGAGCTGGCGATCTTCGCGAATGAGAAACTGAAGGACTGGGCTCGCAAGCAGTCCGAAGGCTGAGTCTGAACGAACCAGCGGGCGGAGGACGGCCGGGACGCGAACGGCCGTCCTCTTGCTTAGCTACTCGGCGCGCAGCTTGGCACTGACAGGGGTGCTGGGGAGATGCCCGGCTGAGATCATACCCTGAGAACCTGATCCGGGTAATGCCGGCGCAGGAAGTCAGCTGACCGACCCCCCTCCACCCCTCCCTGCAGCGCGTTCAGCGCGAGCCGATCCGACAGCGCACGAGAGATTCTGATTATGGGCTTCTGCGAGGAGCAACTGACACGCGTACGGCACGTCTGGGAGCGCATGCTGGACCACCGCTTCCTGCGGGAGACGCGCGACGGGACGATCGCAGACGCGACGTTCGCCAATTGGATGCAGCAGGACTACCTGTTCGTGGAGGCGGCCATCCCCTTCATCGCTGCCCTCATCCCGCGGGCGCCCAAGCCGCAGCGTACGGCGTTAGGGTTGGCCATCCCGACGCTCGAGAAAGAGCTCGAGCTGTTTCGCGAGCGGGCCACGGCGGCCGGTATCGACCTTGTGAGCGTACGCCCGGGCTTCACCAACCACGCCTACGTCCAGTTTCTGCTCGCCACTGCGTACAGCGCGTCATACGCGGAGGCGTTCACCGTTCTATATGTGGCGGAGAAGGCGTACTACGATTCCTGGATGGTCGTGCGCGCGGGTATCGATGAGGCCTCAGCCTGGTTTCCCTTCGTCGAGAATTGGACGAGCGACGCTTTCGCCGGTTGGGTCGATTACCTCGAGCGTGAGCTCGATGCCCTTGCGGCGGGCGCAGGGCAGTCGGAGCGGGAGCGGATGGCCGAGTTGTTCGAATTGACGGCCAAGTACGAGGTGGCGTTCTGGGAGATGGCGGCGACGGGAGCGACCTGGCCGGGCCTGGATGCCCAGGTGTCGTGATGGCCTTTACCGATGAGCTCTACGTCGCGGCGCAACCGATCTGGGATGCGCAACTCGCTCACCCGTTCGTCAGGGGGATCGGTGACGGCTCATTGGACGAGGCACGCTTCAAGCGCTGGGTTCTGCAAGATTACCGCTACCTGAAGGAGTTCGCGCGCGTCTTCGCCTGGGCGGCCGCCAAGGCGGAGCGGCTCGAGTCGATGGGCTGGTATGCGGCGGTGCTCAACCTGACGCTGAATACCGAGATGGGGCTGCATCGCAAGTACGCGGAGCGTTTCGGGCTGAGCGGTGAGGACCTCGAGACGGCGCCCATCTGGCCGACGACGCGCGCCTACACCGACTTTTTGGTGCGAACTGCGGCCGACGGCGATATGGCGGACCTGGTTGCAGCACTCTTGCCCTGCGCCTGGGGCTACGTGCACGTCGCCCAGCAGCTGGTCCAGCTCGAGCCGCCAGCCGACCAGCGTTACGCCGACTGGGTCGCCCAGTACGCCTCCCAAGAGTTCGCTCAGGCCGCCGAGTGGCTGAAGGCGGAGATGAACCGGCTGGCGGAGGACGCGTCGGCCGAAAAACGGGCGCGGCTCAAGGAGCTTTTTCTGCTCTCCAGCCGCTACGAGCTGGCTTTTTGGCAGATGTGCTGGACCGGTGAGGCCTGGCCGGCCTAGTCGTCGTCGGGTCGCGGGCGGGCCGTGGGCTGGACGAGCGTCTCCCAGGCAATTTGAGCGATCGCCGCGTCCTGAGCGCCGACGCCTGTGAGATCGCAGATGATCAGCTCATCGGCTTCGCGGCCGGTCTTCGCCCCGACGAGCACCTCACCCAGCTCCGCGTGTACCGACTGCGAGGAGAGCGCCCCTTCGGCGACCGCGTGGTGCAGCTCGCCTAGGGCGAGGCACTGGCTACGCCGATCCGCCACCAGCTTGTCGGCGCGAACGAGTGCGGCCGTGGGCAACTCGCGCTTGTCCGGCCCGTCGGACCCGACGGCGATGACCGTGGCATGGGCGGGCAGCGACTTGGCCGCGAAGAGCGGGGCACGACTCGCTGTCACGGTGATCAGCAGCTCGGCAGCGCGAACGGCTTGCTCCGGATGAGCCGCCGCCTCGCACGGTAGCCCCAGCTCCGCCTCCATCTCCTGGCAGTAGCGGGTCAACCGCTCGCGGTTGCGGCTCCACGCCATGGTGCGCTCCCAGTCCCGCACCTGCCGCAGGGCGCGCAGCTGGTAGCGGGCCTGGATCCCACTGCCCAGGACGCTCACACAGCCCAACACCTCGGGTGCCAGCAGCCGGGCCGCCAGGGCGCCGGCGGCCGCGGTGCGGAGATCGGTGAGGTAACCGTTGTCGGCCAGCAGCGCTGCGGGGAAGCCGGTCTGCGCGTCGAAGACGAGGATGAGGCCGGCACCGCTGGGCAGCCCCCGGTCGACGTTTCGGTAGAAGCCGGTGGCGATCTTCACGGCGAAGATCGGAGCGCCCTGCAGGTAGCCCGACTTCACGTGCACCTCACCATCCGCGCTCGGCACAGCGAGAGCCATGGGCGCCGGGAGCTCGACGGCGCCTTCGGCCAGGGCGCGAAAGGCCGTCTCGGCAGACGCGAGCGCCTCTGGCTCCTTGATCGCCTCGCGCAGGGTGCTTTCCTCGATGATCTGCATGGCGGGGTCAGTTGTGAGGCCGCTTAGAGATGGCGGCGCATGATGGGTCGCGTCTCCGAGCGGCGCGCGACCTCCTTCCACCGGGCCTGGCGGAACGTCGAGGCGAGACCGTGATAGGCGAAGGCGTCCGCGATCCGATCCCGCTTGGCGTCTACCGGATACGCTTCCAGAATCTCTGCGCCCTGGCTCCGCGCGTGCTCGACGGCCGACTCGACCAGGCGCCGCGTCACGCCGGCCCCGCGGTGCTCCTTCGCGACGAACAGACAGACGAGCGACCAGACGGGCCGGTCGTCCACCCGCTTCAGGATCCGCGACCGCTCGAGCCTGGGATAGGCCTCGCGCGGCGCGACCGCGCACCAACCCGCAGGCGTGCCGCCGACGTACGCGATCAGCCCCGGAACCGCGCCCGATGCGACGATGCGCTTGAAGGCCCGTTTGTTCGACGCACCCTTTCGGCGCTCGAAGTCGGAGTGCGTGAGCCGAAACCACATGCACCAACAGCCGCCGCACGCGCCACGCGGGCCGAACAGCCGCTCCAGATCCTTCCAGCGGTCGGCGGTGAGGGGGTGGACCTCTACCTTCTTCGTCTTTGCGGTCATCGCTGCCGCTACCTCGGTCGGGTGAGCTGTGGCGCCAAGCTCACGTGCTCGACAAGATAGGTCGCCCGGCTGCTGGACGGCGAGGGGCCGCGCTGCCATCTTGCACGCCGACCTCAAGAGAAGGGTGAACCTCGAAGCTGGGGAGCGATGACGACCACGAATGGGCCGCTCAAGACGCTGACGCCGGCGGACTACCAGCCGGAGCTTCCGCTCGATCGTCTCATCTTGCAGGAGGCGCCCGGCCAAGAGGCCGTGCCGATGGACGTGCTGTTCGTCGGCGGGGGCCCGGCGGGGCTGGCCGGCGCGCTGGAGCTGGCGCGGCTGGTGCGCCAGGAGAAAGAGCGGGGCGGGAGCCTGGGCGAGCTGGAGATCGGGGTGCTGGAGAAAGCCGAGTCGCTGGGGGAGCACTGCCTCTCGGGCGCTGTGGTGAACCCCAAGCCGTTCCGCGAGCTCTTTCCGGAGGTGGCGCCAAGCGAACTGCCGTTCCGCGGCCCGGCGCCGCGCGATCGGGTCTACTTGCTGTCGGCGACCGGGAAGACGCGCCTGCCCACACCGCCCACGATGCACAACCGTGGCAACTACGTGGCCTCGATCTGCGAGATCGTGCGCTGGATGGGCGAGCGGGCCGAAGCGTTGGGCGTCAATCTGTTCAATGGGTTCCCGGCCGACTCGCTGCTGGTCGACCGAGGCCGGGTGATCGGCGTCCGCACAGTGCCGGCGGGCCTCGATCGTGAAGGGAAACCGGGGAGCGGCTACATGCCGCCCACCGACGTGACGGCCCGGGTGGTCGTGCTCAGCGAGGGGACGCGCGGTCCCTTGACCCAGGCCTACCTGAGTTGGCAGGGGATCCGTTCCTCCAACCCGCAGATCTATGCGCTCGGCGTGAAGGAGCTGTGGCAGGTGACGCGGCCGCTCGAAGCGATCGTACACACGCTCGGCTGGCCGCTCCCTAAGGATGCGTTTGGGGGCAGCTGGATGTATCCGATGGGGCAAGATCTCATCTCGTTGGGCTTGGTCGTCGGGCTCGATTACCGTCAGCACTCGCTGGATGTCCACGTTCTGTTGCAGCGGTTGAAAGAGCATCCGCTGGTCGCACCGTATCTGGAAGGCGGCGAGCTGGTGGAGTGGGGCGCCAAGACGATTCCGGAGGGCGGCTATCACGCGATGCCCGAGCGCCTGCACGGCGACGGCCTGCTGATCGCCGGTGACGCGGCCGGCTTCGTGGACGTGCCCTCCTTGAAGGGCATTCACTACGCGATGGCGTCGGGCATTTTCGCCGCGCGGACGATTTTTCAGGCGCTGAAGAACGACGACACGTCCGCCGCGGGACTGGCCGACTACGACGCGCTCGTTCACGAGAGCGACATCGGCAAGGACCTCTATCGTACGCGCAACATGCGGCTCGCGTTCAAGTCGGGTTTCTACGGCGGTGGACTGAGGGCAGCTCTGATGACGGCGAGTCGGGGGACGCTGCTCGGTGGCCGGATCCGCGTGCCCGAAGACGCCGAGGAGCCGCGTCGGGTCGTGGCGGCCGCGCCGTTCAACCCCGACGGTAAGCGAACGCTGAGCAAGGTGGACGCGGTGTTCCGCTCCGGCAATGCGACGCGCGACGACATCCCATCCCACCTGATCGTCGGGGATAACGTGCCGTCCGAGCTGGCCGAGCTGTATGTGCACATGTGCCCAGCCGCCGTCTACGAGCGCGACGGTGACCGTCTGGTGGTCAACGCACCCAACTGTATCGATTGTAAGGCGACCGATGTGCTCGGTCCACGTTGGACTCCGCGCGAAGGTGGGAGCGGGCCAAGCTATAAGCGAATGTGAGGATTGGCCGGGTCAGGGCTCACCGGGAAAGCCTTCCGTCTTGAGAGGAGGTTAGGGAGGAGAGACATGCGATTAGCCTTGACATCTCTGTTGCTGGCGCACCTCGCGGCGCCGCTCTCGGCGCAGGAAGCGGCGCGCCCGAGCGAGTGGCAAGTGCGCTTCGATCGGCCGGCGCCGGACGCGACGATCCATTTCGTCAGCATGCCGCCGGGCTGGCACATTACGACAGGCCCCGCGGCGATTCTCTACAACCCCGGCCAGAGGGCGACAGGCGAATACCGTGTGGAGTCAGAGGTCTTTTTGTTTCCAGGACAACGACGCGAGGGCTTCGGCATCTTCGTTGGCGGCGACGATCTGGCGGGGGCCAACCAGTCGTACCTCTACTTTCTGATTCGCCGGGACGGGCGTTACCTGATCAAGCACCGAGCCGCTAACGAGACGCATGTGATCGTCCCCTGGACGGCGCACGACGCCATCGCCAAGCACGAAGGCGGCGAAGGAAGGGCCGACAATGTGCTGGCGATCCGCTGCGGCGCTGAGGTCGTAGACTTCTTCGTTAACGGCGAAAAGGTGAACAGCCTACCGCGCGCGCAGATGGATGTGGAGGGCGTGGTCGGCCTGCGCGTCAATCATGGGCTGAACCTTCACGTCACGCGTCTGGAGGTACTACCCGTCGGCGGTTAAGGCTGGCCGATAACCCGACCGGAGACGGAGATGAACGAAACCCCTGCCGCCCGGCAGGGGTTTCGCGTCGGGGCAGTTACAGTGGTGACCCGGCTAGCCAAGGCTCTGACCGGCCAGCGGTAGGTCGCGGATCCGCACGCCGGTCGCCGCGTAAATGGCGTTGCAGAGCGCCGGCGCAGTGGGCGGCACACCCGGCTCGCCGATCCCGGTGGGCAGCACGTCACTTTGGATCAGGCTCAGGTTCACCCGGGGCATTTCGTTCATGCGCAGGACCGGGTAGTCGCCGAAATTGCCCTGCTCGACGGCACCGTTCTTCAGCGTAATCTTGCCGTGAACTGCCAGCGAGAGCCCGAACGCGACGGCGCCCTGGATCTGTGCCTCGAGCGAGTTCGGGTTGACGACCGGCCCGCAATCGACCGCGCAGTCCACCTGGTGCACCTTGAGCCGGCCGCCGCGATCGACTGAGGCGTGAACGGCCATCGCCACGTAGCTCAGGAAGCTGTAGTGGGCGGCGAAGCCGAGACCATGACGCTCCGGCAACGTCTGGCCCCAGTCCGCCATACGTGCCGCCTCCTTGATGACAGCGATCAGACGGCCGGTGTCGAATGGGTAGGGGCTCTGGCGTTGTCTGTCGGAGAACGCGAGGACGCGAGGCTCACCCAGCATCTCGAGATGGAAGGCGATCGTCCGGTTGCGCAGGGTGTCGCCGATCAGGCAGAACGGACCGCCAGCGGCCGACGTGCTGTGCAGATCCAGGAACACCGTC
>CAYFXF010000047.1:8567-13515 GCA_964347085.1 uncultured Gemmatimonadota bacterium
GCGAGGCTCACCCAGCATCTCGAGGTGGAAGGCGACCGGGTCGCGGCCGGTCGCGTGAGCTAGCTCATCCATGAAGCAGTTCACCGCGAACGAGTGGAAGGTGTGGCAGACCGAGCGCAGCCAACCGATCCGCAGGCTGCTCATCACGCCAGCGGCCTCGAGCCGCAGGTTCGGGAAACGGTACGGGTTGTTGCTGAACCCCTGCGCCAGCTCGCCGGGGCTGGGTCCGAGCCGGTTAGGATCGAAGCCCCAACCGATGCCCGGAAAGACGGTACGGTGCAGCCACCCGGTCGGAGTCCCGTCGCGGTCCAGGGTAGCCATCAGCTGCTGGCAGTTCTGGGCGCGGTAGAAGCCGTGGCGCACCTCGTCCTCACGGGTCCAGGCGACGCGGACCGGCACCCCGAGTTTCTGGGATAGCGCCGCCGCCTCGAGCACGAAATCGGGCTTCGACTTCCGTCCGAAGCCGCCGCCCAGAAACGTCACGTGGACCGTGACGTTGTCCTGTGGGATGGCGAGCAGGCCCGCTAGCTCGCGGCGGGCCCACTGCGGTGCCTGGGTTGGCGCCCATACCTCGCAACGCTCGCCCTCGACACGGGCGGTGCAGGCGGGCGGCTCCATCGGCGCGTGTGCCAGGTACGGCCCCTGATAGATCGCCTCGATCACCCGATCGGCCGCAGCGCGGGCCGCCTGGAAGTCACCTTCTTCACGGACGACACTGCCGGGTTGGGAAGCGATCTCGGCCAGCTTCGCCCCGTATTCGGCGCTGTTCTCGGGCGGCAGCGGACCCGCCTCCCACTCGGCCGTGAGGGCCTCGCGGCCCCTGAGCGCGGCCCAGCTGTTCTCGGCAACCACAGCCACGGCGTTATTGGTGAGCCCCGTGGCGTTCGCCTCCAGTTCGACCACATCGACGACGCCGCCCACCGCCCTCGCCGCAGCCGCGTCGTATCGTTTGACCCGTCCTTTCACGGTCGGGCTGCGCTCGAGGCTCGCGTAGAGCATGCCGGGCAGGACGACGTCCTGGCCGTAGACCGTTGCCCCGGTGACGATCTCCTTCACGTCGACGATCGTCGTCGGCTGGCCGATGATCTTGAACTCGGCTCGGCTCTTGAGGCGCGGGCTCTCCGGGACGGGCAGCCTGGCGGCCTCGGCCACCAACGCCCCGTAGCCCAGCCGCTCACCGCTCGGCTCGTGAATGACCTGGGCCGCTACGGAGCGGCATTCGGCCGGCGGCACGCTCCAGCGCGCCGCGGCGGCGGCGACGAGCATCTCACGCGCCGTTGCGCCCGCTTTGCGTAGCGGCTCCCACTGGGTGCGGACCGAGCGGCTGCCGTCGGTGTTCTGGTTGCCGTACTTGGGGTGCCCGATCGCCTGGACGATCTCGACGCCTTCCCAGTCGACGTCCAGTTCCTCGGCGAGCAGCATCGCGCAGGCCGTGCGCGCCCCCTGACCCATCTCGGAGCGGTGGACGGTGAGGCGCACCGCCCCGTTCTCGTGGATGCTCACATAGACGTTCGGCTCGAAAACCGTGTCAGCGGCAGACGCGTCGATGAACGACCGCGCCCATCCCGCGTGCACGCCCAGCACCAGCGCCGAACCGCCTAGACCGGTGGTCCTCAGGAACTCGCGGCGGTTGATCTTGTGGACGTTGATCATGGCGCACCTCCGTTCGTCGGGCGGCTCAGCTCGGCCGCACGATGAACTGCGGCCCGGATGCGCTGGTAGGTGCCGCAGCGGCAGATGTTGCCCGCCATGGCGGCGTCGATATCCGCGTCGCTCGGCGTCCGGGTGCGGCGGAGCAGGGCGGCGGCGCTCATGATCTGCCCGGGCTGGCAATACCCGCACTGCGGGACGTTGAGCTCGGCCCAGGCACGCTGGGTTGGGTGATTACCGCCAGGCGACAGCCCCTCGATCGTGACGATCGACTTGCCCTCGGCCGCTGCGAGCGGCGTTATGCAGGAGCGGATCGCCCGGCCGTCGAGATGGACCGTGCAGGATCCGCAGAGGCCCATGCCGCAACCGAACTTGGTGCCGCGAAGACCGAGCAGATCGCGGAGCGCCCAGAGGACGGGCATCTGCGGATCGGCATCGAACTCGCGGACCGCGCCGTTGATCGTAAGTCTGGCCATAGGATCCCCCGGTCTGGCGGTCATCGCCCGGCTTCACTTGGAGGGTAGCGCAAACAAAGTAATAATCGCTTCTCGGAGCGCCAAGCCCGCGCCGGGCGCTGACAACGGCGAGGGCTCAGGCTACTGTGAGGAGAGCGGCTCGGTTACGTGGCTACAGACTCGGATGGCTGCCATGCAGGTGATCGGCTTGTTGGGAGGGATGAGCTGGGAATCGACGCTCGAGTACTACCGCATCATCAACCAGGAAGTTCGCCGTCGGCTGGGTGGCCAGCACTCGGCCCCGATCATCCTGTACAGCGTCGAGTTCGCGGAGATCGAGGCATTGCAGGCGGCGGGCGACTGGGCGGGGGCGGGCGAGCGGCTAGCCGAGACTGCCCGACGGGTGGAGCGGGGAGGTGCCGACTTTCTCCTGCTTTGTTCGAACACGATGCACAAGGTGGCGCCGACGGTCGAGGCGGCGATCAGCATCCCGCTCATCCACATCGTGGACGCGACGGCCGAGCGAATCCGGGGGGCCGGCATCGAGCGAGTCGGCTTGCTCGGGACGCGCTTCACCATGGAAGAGGATTTCTATCGCGAGCGGCTCCAGGGCCGACACGGCCTCGAGGTCCTGGTCCCGTCGGCCGATGACCGGGCTCAGGTCGACCGGGTGATCTATGGGGAGCTTTGTCAGGGTCGCGTGCTCGACGGATCGCGAGACGCCTACTGCAGGGTTATCGCTCGATTGGGCGAGCGCGGCGCCCAGGGCGTGATCCTGGGGTGCACGGAGATCGGACTGTTGATCCGGGCGGGTGAGGCGCCGCTGCCGACGTTTGACACGGCGCGGATCCACGCGGAAAAGGCCGTGGAGCTGGCCCTCGCTTGACAAGTAGGCTGTCATAGCGTCAATATACTTGACAACAGGCGCGAAGTTCTCAATTGGCGGGGGAAAAGAGGAGTCCGAATGCGTGATCTGGGACCGTTGAGTCTGGGCGAATGGGGCACGCCCGACGCCCCGGGTCGAAGCTCGGCTGCCTGCGCGCCCGGCTCGCCCGCGCACCCGCCGTCGGCGCCAGCCCTCCGAGCGCTGATCGAGGAGGCCGCGGCTGTCCTTCGCCGCCTGGGTGAACTGAGCGCTCTGGCGCGGCGCAAGGGCGCTCTATCGTCCGGACGAATCGAGTTCCTGCGCCAGCTGGCCAGCTCAGACCCACGAACGATGTCCGAGCTGGCGCGGGCAGGCTCGGTCAGCCGTCAGCATGTTCGAGCCCTGGTCCACGACCTGGCGGGGGGTGGTTACGTCGAGTACCTCCCCAACCCGGCACACAAGCGCTCCCCGCTCATCCGCCTCACCGCGCTGGGCCGCGACCAGGTGGATGAGTTCGAGGGCCGGGAGGCCCGGCTCTTCTCGCGAAGCGCGATTGATGTCGGCGCGGCAGATGTGCAACGCGCAGCCTCTGTGCTGCGGCGGGTGCGGATCGGGTTGCAGGACGCGAGGGGCTTGCCGCAGAGCGACGTGGGGGGCGGCGAGCGCGGCTAGAGCGGCTGCTCAGCGGCGTTGTAGATCCGTCGAAACTCGATCGTCTGCTGGACACCTCCGACCTTTGTCGTGACCAGCAGTTGCCGGCCGTCGGCGTTCAACTGAAAGGTCTCCGTGATCTTGGGGCCGCTGGCGAGCTGACGTTCCACCACGAGCTTCTGCCCCTTCCAGCGACTCCTGATTCTGACCACCCCTAGGCCCGGGAGGCGGCTGGCCCGCTCCTCGCCGTCGGGAACGAGCACCCGGTCGATCCCGTCGGCCCCAGAGAGAGTCAGACTCGAATCGCTTTCTTCGATACGGAATGCCACGAAGGTCTGGAGTAAGTTCCCGAGCCCTGGCTCAACTTCATCGCTCTGGCTGAGGTCGATGACCCAGCTTCCCACAAGGTCCGGGTGCGGTCGCTGGATGCCGGAAGAGCTGCTTGAGCAGCCCCAGACGAGGAGCGTGGTGAGGGTGGCTGTCGCGAATAGCAGCTTGGCGACCGGCCCTATGGGGTCGTGTTTCATGCGAGGGTTCCGTTTGGGGCGCGGGAGGGCACCCGCCGAAGCTATACGACCGCTCACTCCCTTGCCAGTCGCGGGCAGCTGGCCTCTCACGCCGACGCGGAGCCGGACTAGAAGAGCTGCGGTGGCGGCGGACTGCGAAAGCGTTCGCGCCGTCCCGAACGCGGGCCTCGGCGGCCGCGGCGGGTCTTCACCACCAGGCTGTCCAGGCGAACGGCTTGTTCGGCGGTGAGTACTGCGCGGACCTCAGCCTCGAGCGAGTCGGTGACGGCCCGCAGGCGCGGCAGCATCTCGCGCAGCAATTCATCGGTGCGGGGCCGGCGGCGCTCCATGATGTCGCGGATCTTCTCCCTCTGCTCGGCCGTGAGGTCGAGCTGATCGAAGAGGAGTGGGAGACGTCCCTCGCGGAACGGGCGCATCATGCGGGGTCCGAGGTCTAGTGGCGTGCGCGCCGCGGCTCGGGAGGCGCGCACCCGTTCGCCGGCGAAGCCTGCGATCACCCCGACCAGGAAGGTAACGAGGAGAATGGCGATGCCCTGCGCTCGGATCCGCCCCAGGGATTCGATTCCGTCTTTCATCGTCACTCCTCCAGCGTCACGAGCAGGTCCGCCGGGCCGGGCAACTCATCACTCCGCACCCACTCAGCGATTCCTTGCGGCACGCCGATCGCCTCGGCGAGGCCGATCTCAGACTCGGCCGCCGCGATGCTCGGCAGCTGGCTCAAGGTCGCGAGGGATACGATCGCGGCGAGCACGGCCGCGGCCAACAGCGGACGCCACCAGAGACCGACCTGGCCAACCACG
>CAYFXF010000048.1:0-13233 GCA_964347085.1 uncultured Gemmatimonadota bacterium
CTGCGCGAGCACGAGCTTGTGGCCAAGGTGATGCCGTTCATCGAGGCGGAGAGCGGCGGCGGCCTTGTGGAGTGGGGCGTCAAGCCCGAGGACGTCTATCGGCTGCCGCCACTCTTGCCGCGCTTCAAGCACGCGCCGCTCACCGTGACACCGGCCGCGTTCGCCGACGGGGTCTACGTGCGTTACGCGAGCGGCGGCACGCCGGTCCTGGGCTACGAGGAGATGGGCGCGGCGGTCGAGGGTGTGGTCCGGCACGTGCGCGAGTCGCCGGGGCCGAGCTACACGTCGCTCTACCTACCGCTCCTCGACGACACGAGTCACGCGGCAGGTCCCGACGCGCCCGAGGTGGGTCGCGTGCTGGTCGCTCTCGACGCGCTGATCGCCGAGCTGGGGGCAGAGCTCAGGGGCCGCGCGCGGCTGGTCGTCGCCGCCGACCACGGCCAGGTCTCAGTGGCCGAGGACCGTCAGCTCCTGTTATCGGCGGACGAACCGCTCAGCGAGCTTCTCGTCTGTCCACCGGCCGGCGAGCCGACGGTCCCCTTCTTTCACCTGAAGCCGGGTGAGCTGGGGCGGTTTCGCGACGGTTTCGGCGAGCGGTACGGCGACGCGTACGCCCTGATCACGCCGGACGAGGCAGAGGCGCTGTCGCTGTTCGGGCCGGGCCGCTTGTCAGCGCTGGCGCGCTTGCGGCTGGGCGAGCTGATCGGGATCGCGCCGCAGCCGACGGCGCTCTACTACGAGCGGCGCGGCGAGCGGGTGCGGCCGCTCCGCGGCGTGCATGCGGGGCTCACGCGCGGCGAGATCTTCGTGCCGCTCATCCTCGCCTGAATCGAATCTCTGCGAGGTGCTTGCCGCGGCCGCCGCTCGCAACAAAGGGCGGTTCTTGCTCGGGCTGTAAGTGTAACCTAGTTTAGGATTTGGGTTGCGGTCTGGGCCGTGAGAGTTCCCCCGCTGCTCCGGGTCTTCAGCCGTGCCGAACCCTCCAATTCGAAGTCTCGCTTTGTCGGGCCCCACGTGGATCCCATCGCCCGGCGCTCCGAGCTTAGCAGCCGCGCAATCGTTTCAGCGACAACCGGGAGGTCATCATGCCCATCATTCGGATCAAAGAGGGCAGCCTGACATTCGAGGTTCTCGAGGATGACGGGACGACTGTCATTGGTGAGTGCAGGATCCCTGGTGCTCCTGGAGGTGTGAATTACGAGATCCAGGTCGAACCGCGGAACTCCAGGTTCACGGTCCAAATCGCGCCGCCATCGGGGTCGGCGCAGCAGTAGAGGTCGCCGTCACTCGGTAGCGCCCACGAGCTGCTTGAAGCGGGGATCGTCGCGCAGCTCGCGAAACCAGGGGTCGGCCGCGATGTAAGTGGCCCAATCGGGCCGGTGCTTTAGGTAAAGCGCCAGCGCCTGGAGGGCTTCGTCGCGCTCGCCCAGACGAAGCCGGGTGTGCGCTTCCGTGTAGGACAGGTAGGCCAGCAGCGAGTCGCTGGCCGCGGCACGGGTCCGCTCGAGCAGCGCGCGGGCGCTGTCCTGGAGACCCGCACGCGCCAAGACGGCCGCCACCTGCAACGCCGCATCGGGGACGTGATAGTCGGCGTCGGCCGGCGGCGTCAGGTTCTGGATCAGCCCGAAGAGTCTCCAGACATGCTCGAGGTCGGGCGCAGGGCCGTCCGCCATGGTGTAGACGATCAGCTCCGCCGCGCGAAAGTCGACCCGGTCGGGAAAGCGTCGCTGGCCTCGCTTCGCCCACTCGAGCGCCTCTTCGTAATCCCTGGCGTCGAGCGCCAAATTGGCCAGCACCGCCAGGTACTCAGCGTCGACCTCGAGGAACTCGTCCTCCTCGAAGGCGCGATCTGCGGCCCGGCGCGCCTCGTCGAACTCGCCCTTGGCCTCGTGGAGCAGCCGGCTGAGCGTGCTCCAGGCGCTGGCGAGCGCGGGGTCCTCGGCGACGGCGGCGCGCAGGTCGGTCTCCGCCGACTCAAGCAGCCGACCCGCATGCGCCGGATCCGCGCTGCTGCGTGCGAGGCAGTAGCGCAGCGTGCCGCGCAGCTCCAGGGCCGTGGCATCGCGCCCGTTGAGCTTGAGCGCCCGCTCGGCGTGCCGGAGTCCCTCGGCCAGACTCGATGGGTCGTGCTGGCCCGGCACCTCGCTCAGCAGCCTCGCCAGCTTCTGCGCAACCCAACCCTGCCGCACCATCGGCTCGGCCCAGCGCGGATCGAGTGCTTCGGCCTGTGCGAGCAATCCCATCGCGCGTTTCAGCACGGAATGGGCGGTCGCCGTGTCGCCCTCCTTGACCTCCAGCGTGCGGTAATCCTCCAGCACCTGCTGGGCCTTCTGGGTCAGCTGCCAGGCTTCGACGCTGTTCGCGCCGGCTAGCCGCTCGCGCAGGCGGATCGCGGTACCCAAACGCTCGCGCAGGAAACGACTCACCTCGCTGGCGATGTCGTCTTGGAGCGCGAAGAGCTCGCCGAGCGGGCGCTGCAGCTCCGTGCTGGCGAGGAGCTCGGCGGTCGCCGCGTCGGTCAGCTCGACGTGTACGCGCAGGCTATCACCAGAGCGCGTCAGGCTGCCCCCGACGATGCTGCCGACCGTGAGCACTTGGGCTAGGCTGTCGAGCGTGATCTTCGTGTCCCGGTAGGGCTTGACCCCGTTGAACGAGATCACGTCGAGCGTTTCGACCCCGTCCAGCTCGTGGATCAGCTGTCGGGTGAACCCGGCACGCAGGTAACCGAGCTCCTGACCCTCGCTGTAATCATCGAAATAGAGGACCGCCACGCGTGAGGGGTCGAACAGAGACGCCGAGTCGATGGGTAACTGGCGGCCGCGCTCGACGCGGAGCTCCAGCGCCCGGCTGCCGAAGTAGATCGTGGCGCTGGCGGCGGCGATGCCGACGCCGACCCCGAGCTTGCGCCGCCAGCCGCGCAGCACGCGGCGACGAAGCCCGAGCCGCGGCTCGGCCTGCGCCGCCAGGGCCTGCGAGAAGGCCTCGGCGGTGGCGAAGCGGTCCGCTGGGGCTTTGGCGAGTGCGGTGTGAACGACGTGCTCCAGCCAGGTCGGCACCGCCGGCCGAACCACCCGTAGCGACGGCAAGGTCTCCATGACGTGGCGGGCGATCACGGCTTGGGGAGTGTGCCCAGTAAAGGGAGGGTCGCCGGTCAACATCTCGTGCAGAACACACCCCAGGGCGTAGATGTCGGTCCGTGCGTCCAGCTCGCGATCGCCGGTTGCCTGCTCGGGGCTCATGTAGCGTGGCGTACCCACCACGAACCCGGTGCCGGTCAATCCGTCGCCGGCCGCTGCGCTCAGCGCTCGCGCGACGCCGAAATCGGCGACGACGGCCTCGCCTTCCTCGAGCAGGATGTTCTCCGGCTTGATGTCGCGGTGGATCACGCCCTGCTTGTGCGCGTGACTTAGTGCGTCGGCGACCTGACGCGCGATCTGGATCGCCTCTTCGATCGGCAGCTCCTGTTCCCGGACGATACGCTGCCGCAGCGACTCGCCCTCCACGTAGGGCATCACGTAATAGAGATAGCCTTCGGCATCGCCGGAGTCGTAGAGCGGCAGGATGTGCGGGTGGGTCAGCTTGGCGGCGATGTCGATCTCGCGCAGGAAGCGGTCGGCACCGAGTCCGGCCGCGTACTCCTCATGCAGGACCTTCACGGCGACGGGCCGGTCGTGCTTGAGGTCCCGGCCCAGGTAAACGGTCGCCATCCCACCGCTGCCCAGTTCGCGCTCGATCGGGTAGCGGTGATTCAGCGCCGAGCGAAGCCGTTGGGGGATTTCGGGCATCAATTCAAAGATGCCGGCCGGCCGGGGATTGCGGAAGCTTTCCGTTAGCAGGGCAACTGTCTTAGCGGACTCGCCTGACCGGCCGCCGGAAGCCGACGGGGCTGACGGTTCGCCGAGACGGCCCTAACATACAGGTAGCCCGTTCGAAACCTCCGGCCCAGGGGAGCCGCGCGATGATCGAGATTCTTTGCCTCGGTGGCTTCCGCGTCCGGCGCGACGGCGCCGAACTGACCCGCCTCGCCGCCCACAAGCAGCAAGCCGCGCTGCTCGCCTACCTGGCTGTCGAAGGGCCCGTGACCCGTGATGCGCTCATCGTGCTCTTCTGGCCGGAACGGGAGGGGGAGAAGGCGCGGCACTCGCTCTCGCAGGCGCTCTACGCGTTGAGGAAGGAGCTTGGCGAAGAGGCGCTCCAGGCGAGGGGTGATCGAGTCGGCCTGAACCCGGAGGTCGATGTCGATGTGAAAGCGCTCGCCGCGGCTGGCCGAGCCGAACTCTGGCGTGAGGTTGTCGAGCTGTATCGCGGCCCGTTTCTGGAGCGTTTCCAACTTGCTCAGGCGGCAGGCTTCGAGGAGTGGCGCACGCGTACCCGGGCTTGGGTCGGCCGTCTAGCCCGTAAGGCGTTCGCGAAGCTGATCGCCGCGCTCTGCGGCTCCGGCGATGTCGCGGCCGCAAGGGAGACCGCGCAACGCTGGGCGGAGCTGGAACCTTTGGAGGATGAGGCACAGCATGCGCTGATCGCGACCCTCGCCATGCTCGGCGACCGATCGGCGGCGCTGGAGCACTACGAGGCGCATCGGAGGCTGCTCGAGCGCGAGCTTGAGGTGAAACCACTCGAGGCAACGGTGGCGCTGGTGGAGCAGATCCGCGCCGGCGCCCGGCCGCGGAGCCCGCTGCTGACGGAGACGATCCTCGCCACTCCCGCAGCGCCGGGTGCGGCGGCCGGGGAGATCGCGGCCGGTGTCGCTGTGGAGATCGACTCGCTGGTGAAGCGTGAGTTGGCACCGAGGCTCGAGGTCTTGAGAATGCTCGGAGCCAGCGCGACCGCTCGCGTCTACCTGGCGCGCGAGCCCAAGCTTGGCCGGCGGGTCGCCGTCAAGCTGTTCGCGCCGCAGCTCGCCTCGGACCGTCGCGCCCGTCAGCGCTTCGAGCGTGGGGTCCAGGCGATCGCCTCTCTCGCGCATCCCAACATCGCCGCGCTGCTCTGGGCGGGCGCCCTGTCCAACGGCTTGCCGTACTTCGTCATGCAGTACGTCGAAGGTGAGTCGCTGGCGGAGAAGGTCCGGGTCGAGGGGCGGCTATCCGTACCCGACGCACGGCGCGTGATCGCCGAGATCGCCTCCGCCCTCGACGCCGCGCACCGGCGCGGTATCGTGCACCGCGACGTGCAACCGGCCAACGTGCGCTACGACGAGGAGACCGGCCGCGCCCTGCTGACTGACTTCGGCGTCGCGGCGCTCCTGTCTCGGGCGGAGGAACCAGCGGTGCGGATCACCGAGTCGGGCGAGCTGGTCGGGGATCCGGCCTGGATGAGCCCCGAGCAGCTCAAGGGCGACGAGGCGACGGAGCGCAGCGACATCTACAGCTTGGGGCTCCTCGGCTACTACTTACTCACGGAAGAGAGCCCGTTCGTGACGGGCTCGAGGCGCGCCCTCTACAGCGCCCAGCTGGGAGGAGAACCGCGCGGGTTGGCCGAGCTTCGCCCCGACGTCGATACCGACCTCGAGCGGACCCTGGCCGAGTGTCTTGCCAAAGAACCGCGGCGGCGCCCCAGCGCGCTCGAGCTCGCCCGCACGCTGGCTCGGCCCGCCGGCGAGCAGGATGCGGCGGGAAGACCGCCGCGCGGGCTCGTCCAGCACCTGGCCAACCGCCGCGTGCCCCAGTGGCTGGCGGTCTACCTGGCCGGAGGCTTCGGCACGCTCGAGCTGGTGGAGCAGCTGACGGGCCGCGGCCTGCTTTCCGGTGTCGCGTACGATCTGAGCCTGGCCACCTACCTGATCGGTATACCGGCGGCGGCCCTCCTCGCCTGGTTCCACGGTCGGTTGGGGCGGCAGAGATTCCAGCCGATCGAGTACTGGCTACTTGGCACGCTGGCCCTCGTCTGGCTCGCCGTGGGTGGCGCGATCCTGCTTCGCTGAGCCCTCCTGAGCGCACGCCAGGCGGGGGCCGTCCCCCGCTTGAGGGGGTCTCACTTGTATCGTGCACGGAACTCGTTATCTTTGCGTGGGTTAGAAGGACCCCCGCTCGGCCCGGCTCGCCGCTCGCGGCTGCTTCCGCCCGCCGCCACAGCCAACCCCTACCGCGGTAGCGCGCTAGATGCAGGATATCGGATACTGGATCAAGAATGGCCGCATCTACGGGCCATCGGGCTATACAGGCTTTCGGATCAACCACCGCCAAAAGATCGTCGGGCGCAAGGGCGACACGCGTCACTACATCTACCGCGACCACATCTACTCGGAGCTCCGCGGGAACACGGGCTTCTACCTGCGCGGCGACCGGATTTTCGGACCGTCGAGTGAGCTGCCCTGGGAGCAACGCTGGGGCTAGCGGCGTCGGGTGCCGGCGGCGTCGTCACGTTCCTGGCCGCTGAGGCGGACGGTTAAGCCACGCACCTGAGCTGATTGACCTGGCAAGCAGGCCACCCTAAATTAGTGCCTGGCAGCAAATCCTCTCGGTTTGCCCCACTCAGAGATTAGCCCCGCTCAGAAGATTAGCCCCATCAACTCAATTGCCCGGCTGACTCATCCGAGTCGGCGAGGCTAGAGGCGTGCGCTGAGAAGGAGGGTGCCGATGAACACACGACGTTGGATCGGAGTCCTGATTGCAGCGTCGCTGGCCTTCGTATCGCTTGGATGCGAAGGGGACACGGGGCCAGAGGGGCCGCAGGGGCCTGAAGGCCCGGAGGGGCCGCCGGGGCCTGAGCCCGAATTGACCGAGTTTACCTACCTCGGGAACTTCGGCGAACCGTGCCTCCACTGCCACGCGACCACCGTCGAGAACTGGGAGGCCACCAATCACGAACTGGCGTACGACGCGCTCGGATCCGATCAGGACAACTTGTATTGCCTGCAGTGCCACACGACCGGCTTCGACTCCGAGGTTCAGTTTGGCGACACCGAGATCGCGCCTGGGAACCGGGGTCCAGACGAGTTCGGGTACGACGACTACTTCGGGGTCGACACGGAGGAAGCGGCGGAACGCCGAGCAGCGCTGGAGGGGGTGCAGTGTGAGGCCTGTCATGGGCCGATGGGCCCCGACTTCAACGCGCACGAGCCGCTGATCTCCTTCTCGACCCACTCCGTGGCCGGGGTTTCGACGTCGCTGTGCTATAAGTGCCACGGAAGGCAGATCGAGGAATGGTTGGAGTCCGGCCACAGCCAGGCCGCGGGCGGTGATATCGTCGCCTTCAACGCGGAGCACTATGCTCACATCGCAAGTTGCCAGCCGTGCCACACGTCGGAAGGGTTTATCCGGGCCAACGACCCGGTCTTCTTGACTTACGAGTTTGGCGAAGAGGTGAGCTTCATCGGCTGTCCGACCTGCCACGACCCGCACGTGGGTGAGGAGACCGAGGGCAACGAGTTCCAGCTGCGCAGCATCAGCCCGGTGGAGGTCATGTACACGGGGCCCGGTCTGGACCCCGGTGACCCGGGGGTGCCGCGCATGGAAGGGTACGGCGCTGCCCAGACCTGCGCGCAGTGCCACCACGCGCGGCGCACGACGTCGACGGGCGAGAGTGGCGTGCTAAACCAGATTGCCAGTGGGTATTCGCACTTCGGGCCGCACGGCAGCCCGCAGATGGACATGTTTATCGGCGCCGGCTCCTACGAGATCGCGGGCTACGCGTACGACGGCGATCACTCGCACCAGGCGACGGGTTGCGTGAAGTGTCACATGGTTCGGGATACGCTGCTTCACGGCGAGACGGTGCCGCACCCGTTTCATAGGTTCGAGCCGGCCGTTGGCAACTGCCTGCCGTGCCACACCCTCACCGACTTCGACTATAACGGCGTGCAGACGGCGGTCCGGGGCAAGCTGGATCAGATCGCGCAGTCGCTCGGTTGGTTGGACGCGGCGGATTTCGGCGCCAACTTCGCGGACGCCAGCCTCAACGCGGCGATGGATACGCGCTGTCGCGAAGTGGCGTACCCCGCGATGTTCGTCTACGAGGATGGCAGCTTCGGCGTCCACAATCCGGACTACGCCAACTCGCTGCTGGACAACGCGATTCAGTATTACGCCGACGAAGGTTTAGTCGCGGCGGACTGCCCCACGATCCCGTAAGCCGGGCAGCAGCCGAGCTGGGTGAGGCCTGAGACGCACCGGGAGGCGCTGAGCTTCAGCGCCTCTCGGTACGCTTCCTCGGCCTCAGATAGCCTTCCAGTCATTCTAAGAAGAACTCCAAGATTGTTAAGATTCCACGCGGTCTTGCTCCGGTCTTTTTCTTAGTCAAGCCACCCTCCAAGCGCCGGCGTGGGCGCGGCGGCCCCACTGGCCACCCCCCTCGCGGGATGGTAGGTTGACCCTGTCCCGGTTGCGCTCCCAACCCATCCTGAGATTCAGACTCCCAGACTCTGAACGGCAAGGTGCTTAATGTCCAAGATCGTCGCGAAGTGGGCCCTCCATCTATGGCTCCTAGCGGCCTTCCTCGCGCCCGCCGCTGCGGCGGCGCAGGAAGCCGCCGTGCAGAAGGCCGAAGCCGCGCTCACACCGCCGGTCGCCAAGGTGATGCCTGAGAAGCTCGAGAAGCACGGCCACGTCCGCGTCGACGACTACTACTGGCTCAACCAGCGTGAGAACCCGGAGGTGATCGCTTATCTGGAGGCCGAAAACGCCTACACCGAGGCGGTGATGGCCCACACGAAGGCGCTCCAGGCGCAGCTGTTCGAGGAGATCAAGGGGCGTATCAAGCAGACGGACCTGTCGGTTCCCTACAGGGAGGGCGACTACTTCTACTACTCGAAGACGGAAGAGGGTAAGGAATACCCGATCTACGCCCGTAAGAAGGGGTCGCCGGAAGGGCCGGAAGAGATCCTGGTCGACGTGAACGCGCTGGCCGAGGGTCACGGGTTCACCGCCGTGCCCAGGCCGGCGGTGAGCCCCGCGGGCAATATTCTGGCCTTCGCGCACGACACGGTGGGCCGGCGCTTCTACAACATCCGCTTCAAGAACCTCGAGACGGGCGAACTGCTGGACGACGAGATTTCGGCCGTGACCGCCAACCTGGCGTGGGCGGAGGACAACCGAACGCTGTTCTACGCCCGGCAGGAACCGGTCACGCTGCGCTCGTTTCAGATCTACCGCCACGTGCTGGGCACCGACCCAGCGCAGGACGAGCGGGTCTACGAGGAGAAGGACGTCGAGTTCTCGTGCTACGTCTGGAAGACGAAGTCGAAGGCGTACCTGATCATCGGCTCCTACCAGACGCTGAGCAACGAGTATCGCTTCCTGGATGCGAAGAATCCGGGCGGCGCGTTCGCGCTCTTCCTGCCCAGGGAGCGAGAGCATGAGTACAACATCGATCACTTCGGCGGCCACTTCTACATAAGCAGCAACGACGGCGCTCAGAACTTCCGGCTGCTGAGGACGCCGGTCGCGCAAACGGGCAAGGCGCACTGGGAGGAAGTCATCCCGCACCGCGACGACGTGCTGCTCGAGGACATCGAGGTCTTTCGTGACCACCTGGTCGTCGTGGAACGGAAGGACGGGCTGCGCCAGATGCGGATCCGGCCCTGGTCGGGGGCGAAGGAGCACTACCTCGACTTCGGCGAGCCGGCCTACCTGGCCTACGTGAGCACGAACCGGGAGATCGACAGCAACGTCCTGCGCTATGGCTACACGTCGCTCACCACGCCGAACTCGGTCTACGACTACAATATGGACACACGGGAGAAAACCCTGCTCAAGCGTGAGGAGGTGCTGGGCGGCTTCGATCCGGCGGACTACGTGACGGAACGGCGCTACACGCCCGCCCGCGACGGGGCCCGGATCCCCATCTCGATCGTCTACCGGCGGGGCGTCGAAAAGGACGGGGACAACCCGCTCCTCCTCTCTGGCTACGGCTCCTACGGGTTCAGCCGAGACGCGACCTTCAGCTCGCCGCGGCT
Source organism: uncultured Gemmatimonadota bacterium (assembly GCA_964347085.1). Lineage (GTDB taxonomy): Bacteria > Gemmatimonadota > Gemmatimonadetes > Palauibacterales > KS3-K002 > CAYFXF01. The sequence continues at coordinate 9,893 of CAYFXF010000048.1, forward strand.
GAGCCTGCTCGACCGCGGTTTCGTCTACGCGATCGCGCACGTGCGTGGCGGTCAGGAGCTGGGTCGCCGCTGGTACGACGACGGCAAGTTGCTGAAGAAGAAGAACACGTTCACGGACTTCATCGACGTCGCGGAATATCTCATCCAGGAGGGCTACACGAGTTCCGAGCAGCTGTTCGCGCGGGGTGGCAGCGCCGGCGGCCTGTTGATGGGTGCGGTGACGAACATGCGGCCCGACCTGTTCAAGGGCGTGGTCGCGGCAGTCCCCTGGGTCGATGTAGTGACGACGATGCTGGATGAGAGCATCCCGCTCACCACCGCCGAGTACGACGAGTGGGGCGATCCGAACGAGGAGGAGTATTACCGCTACATGCTCTCCTACTCGCCTTACGATAACGTCGAGGCGAAGGACTACCCGAACCTGCTGGTGACGACGGGGCTGCACGACTCGCAGGTCCAGTATTTCGAGCCGGCGAAGTGGGTGGCGAAGCTGCGAGCGCTGAAGACCGATGACAACCGGCTGCTGTTGAAGACGAATATGGAGGCGGGTCACGGCGGCGCTTCGGGCCGCTACAAGCGCTACCGCGAGATCGCGTTGGAGTACGCGTTTATGCTCGACTTGGTCGGTATCGAGGACTAGAAGAGGCGGGTATCGAGATGGCGACGAGAGCGATGGGCACCGATTTCCTGGCGACGCTCGGGATCGAGGAAACGAACCTGGGGGGCTTCGGCGGCGATTGGATCGGGTCAGGGCCGGAGCTCGAGGTAATCACCCCGATCGACGGCTCACGGATCGCTACTGTCAAGCAGGTCACCGAGGACGAGTACGATCGAATCGTCGAGCGGGCGCACCGTGCGTTTCTCAACTGGCGCCGGGTGCCGGCACCTAGGCGCGGCGACCTGGTGCGGCAGCTGGGGAACCGGCTCCGCGAGCGGAAGCAGGAGCTCGCGCAGCTCGTCACACTCGAGATGGGAAAAATCCTCCCCGAGGGCGAGGGGGAGGTGCAAGAGATGATAGACATCTGCGACTTCGCCACCGGGCTTTCGCGCCAGCTCTATGGGCTCACCATGGTGTCGGAGCGGCCCGACCACCGCATGTTCGAGCAGTGGCACCCGCTCGGCGTGGTCGGCGTGATCACCGCCTTCAACTTCCCGGTCGCCGTCTGGAGCTGGAACACGGCGCTCGCCGTCGTCTGCGGTGACAGCGTGCTCTGGAAGCCGTCCAGCCAGACGCCGCTCTGCGCGATCGCCTGTGCCAAAATCGCCGAGCAGGTCTGCCACGAGAACGACGTCGACCCAGCGATCATGTCGCTCGTTGTGGGGAAGGGGTCGACGGTGGGCGATCGGCTGCTCCACGACCGGCGCGTCCCGCTCGTCTCGGCGACCGGGAGCTGTCAGATGGGCTACCGGGTGGCGCAGGTGGTGGGGAAGCGATTGGGCCGCACGATCCTCGAGCTGGGTGGTAACAACGCGGTCATCGTGACGCCGAGCGCCAACCTCGGCATGGCGCTCCGCACCGTCCTCTTCGGCGCGGTGGGCACCGCGGGCCAGCGTTGTACGTCGACGCGGCGGGTCATCGTGCACGAGTCGCTGCGCGCCGAACTCGTCAGCCGGCTGGTCAAAGCGTACGAGGGGATCCCGATCGGCGACCCGCGCGACCCGGAGGTCCTGATGGGGCCGCTGGTGACGCGTGGTGCGATTGATGATCTGCAAGGCGCGATCGAACGCGTCCAGCAGGAGGGTGGTGAGATCCTCTACGGCGGCGAGCCGCTGGACGGGCCCGACTATCCGGGCGGCCACTACGTCCGGCCCTGCATCGCCGCGGCCCGGAACGACTACGAGATCGTCCAGGAGGAGACCTTCGCGCCGATCCTCTATATCATAGGGTACGGCATGGAGTCGTCGACCCCGGCGCAGGCGGTGGGCGAGATCGAGGAGGCGATCGCGCTCCACAACGGCGTGCCGCAGGGCCTCTCGTCGTCGCTGTTCAGCGACAACCTGCGCGAGGCGGAGACCTTCCTCTCGAGCCGCGGCAGCGACTGCGGGATCGCCAACGTCAACGTCGGCACGAGCGGGGCCGAGATCGGCGGCGCGTTCGGCGGCGAGAAGGAGACGGGCGGCGGCCGCGAGTCCGGCTCCGACGCCTGGAAGGCCTACATGCGCCGGCAGACGAACACGGTCAACTGGAGCAGCGAGTTGCCGCTGGCGCAGGGGCTCAAGTTCGGGGATTGACCCGCGTAGAGCTCCCCGCGCCTCCGGCGGCTAGCCTGACCGCGGTCGCGGGTGACTACTGAACGGTCTGGGTCGTGCCGGCACCCCCGCGCAGCGCTGACCAGTGCGAGGCGCGGACCCTCCAGCGTCCGTCTTCCTTGACGAACACCTGGGTGACCCGGGTCCGGTAGTTCGGCACCGCCTCAAACCCCTGGGGTTCCATGCTACCCTCCGAGTAGAACATGGCCACGGCGGCCCGGCCCTCGACCAGCGTGATCACGCGGATGTGCCTCGGCTGGATGTTGAGCGAGGCGAACGGGACCTGCCGGCCGTCCGGCGTGACCTCCTGGAGCAGGCCACCGCTCGACCAGAACTCGAGCGCACCGAGCTTCGAGTAGCTCGCCGGCTCTGTGTTCAGGTTCTTATTGGAGTATTCGTAACCGGCGAGGATCTCCTGGATGACCTCCCGCTCGGTTTGGGACTGGGCGGCAGCGAGCGTCGGCGCGGCGAGCAGACCGGCGAACAGGAGTGCAACGATGCGTCTCATGGGGCTCCCTCCATCTCACGAGGATTGGACTGTTGAGTCGAATGAAGGCGCGAAGCTAGGCGGCCGATACGTTCCGGTCAAGGAGAGCGCGAGTGGGTCCGTTTGCTCGGGCGCTCGCGCGACGCCGGGTCACGCCCCGGCGGGTCGGACCGAGCTTCTTGTCTCAGGGCAGGTAGCGTTCCTCGAGGACCCAGCGATGGTGGATCTCGTGTCCGCCCAGGATCCAGGGGAAGGCGCGCACGCTGAACTCGTAGCCGCTGGCGGTCCCTCGCTGCGTCCACATCTCGGCGTCGAAGCTCCGGAACAGGGCTAGGTGCGAGCGGCGCACCGCGCTGAACTCGTCGATCAGTTCATCCAGCGTTCGCTCAGCCGCGTTGTTGAACCGCGCCCAGTCGTCTTGCTCCATCGAGGGCAGCGGGGCGGGATCGCGACGCGCGAAATGGAGCGCACGATAGGCGAAGAGGCGCTCAGCGTCGATCAGGTGGCCGATCACCTGCTTGACGCTCCACTTGCCGGGCGCGTAGCGAAACAGCGACCGCTCCTCGTCGACCGAGTCCAGCAGGGCCTGGGTCGCGACGACCTG
>CAYFXF010000049.1:0-10970 GCA_964347085.1 uncultured Gemmatimonadota bacterium
TGATGATGTTCTCGAACTCTCTTGGTTCCGTGTCAGGCTGGATGGTGAGCATATTGGAGGCATAGTCGTAGGTCAGGGCAGAGGTCCAGAACAGGATGCGACCATCCAGGCCCCAAGAGCCAGAGACGGGGATGCGCTCTGGAGGAGCCCCTAGCCACCGGAATCCAACGGGGAAGTCCGCCACCGCCTTCCACAGCGGCTCCCGCCCACCTCCGAACTGATCCTCTGTTCGCTTGACGAGCCGCTGAAGCCAGCCGTTTACCTCAAAGCTGATTGTCTGCTGCACGTCCGCGAACCGACCGATGTAGGAGTCCCGGTACTGCTCTGCTGCCGTCTCGGTCGCCCGGCCTATCGTCAGCTTAAAGAGCTCCCGCAGCCAGAAATCGCTCTGGCTGTCGGCATCGCTAGCCCCGCCCGTCTGTGCCGTGGCACCCGCCGAGTTGGTGTAGAGCACGCGGAGGCTGTTGACCAGCCGTGTTATGTCCGGGGTGATGCGGACGCCCCCCGAGGCAAAGTTGGAGCTTCTGGCCTCGTAGTGAGGACTGACCTGGGTTGATCTGATCTTGAAGTATGCCTGGGGTTTCTTGGGCGCAGCACCGGGCGTTGGGTCCAGCGAGCGAAGCCAGAAGTCATAGGTGAGGTTCTGGAAGTCGCTCATGGCTGCAAGCTGCGGGATGATCTCGCCAGGATAGGAGAAGTCCTTGAATTGGAAGGGGAAGATGTTGGTTGCGGTCTCCGTGATCTCGGTCTGGTCTGAGTTCACGCCCGGACATTCATCAGTCAGCATGTCCTTGAGGACGCCGGTGGTGGTGCCGCTGCTGATCCAGCTTGTTAGGTCCTGATAGACCTGGGCGAAACACAGGCGGTCATAGGGACCCCAACACACGAAGTCGTTGGAGCCCTCCGAGATCGTGGGGCGGACAATCGTTCCCTCGGCCACTGCCTGGAGGTCATTGTCCACGATGAAGATGCGCCTGCCGATGTTCCTGAGAGCGAACTCGAAGGCATCCTCCATGTTCTCGGCGAGGGAAATGGCGACAGAGGACACACCGCCATGCAGGGCGCAAACGATCTGTATGTTGCTGACCTTGGGTGTCAGCCGCTCAATGAAGCCGGGGCTGTCGTAGTCCCCGTCGTAGAGGAGCGTCTCGAGTGTCCACATCAGCCAAAGGTGTCTCGGCCCCAGACGCCCAGGAGATGCGTGAAGCGGGGCTTGTATTCCACCCTGGCAATAACGGTGTCGTCGATGTCTAGCCAGGCATTGCCGCCAGTCTGCGAGAGCAACAGGAAGAACCAACGATTGAGCTCGCCCGGCATCGCGTCGGGGAATTGCCCCAAGAGTCCGAGCCCCGGCGCATACACGGGGTTGGCACCACCGATGGTTTGGTAGTGAGAGGGTGGGACGAGCAGGCTGTCCAGGTGGAACTCGAAGGTGCCGGTCTGGGCGGTGAGCGCCGCAGTGAAGGCAGACTCGCCAGCGGGCAAGAATATGGCGCCGGCAATCTCCAGATTGGCCGTCCCTGCGTCGCGGCGGGCCAGGATTCTTACCGCAAAGTCCTCGTCGGAGAGATAGTCCTCGGGGTGAGTGAAGCCTGGGACCCTCATTACACCGAGATCCACCACGGTCCAGAGCGTAGAACTGATAGGCAGGGTGGGGAGATTGGTGTTGCTGTCATAGGTGAGAGTGGCGGTGGCGCCCCCATCGTCCAGACTGACTTGCGTAACTACGATGTCGTCCGCCGCTCCTGCCGTCTGCCGGGCCAGCAATAGCACCCGGTATCGGCCCACCATGGGTTCCACCGACGATAGCTCTATCCTCAGCCTCTCCGCCTCGGTCGTGGTGGTGGAGAAGTCGCACACGGCCTTCTGACCACCCGGAGCACCCGTGTCGGCGGACAGAGAGGTATCTGTCCCCACGGTGCCATCGGTGGCGTTGAGAAACCAGACGAAGCCCCCATCTATGTTCTTGTTCCTCCTCGACCAGAGGAGGTTGGGGACCGCCAGGTCACTTCCGGCATCAGTGATGTCTAGCTGGAGCTTGATCTTCGGCAGTGCGTTGCCGGGCAGATCGGCCACGTCCACATAGTTGATGTGACCCTCGCCCTGGTCGTAGTGGTTAATCAGGGTCCGCTCGCTGCTCCAGCCCGTAGGAATGGCGGTGGTTCCAAACTGGAGGTAGCACTGATCCACGTAGAAGGTGGTCGCCTGAGAGGCATCGGCAGAGTGCCGGTAAATGTCTATCTGGTGGTTGTTGCCGTTGACCAGGGAGCTTGAGGTTATGACCAGCCGCTTCCAGGTATTCCCATTCGCGTCAACCCTCGTCGCCCATCCAGCGGTGTCGTATTTCACGGTGCCCCGATCCTGGGACGCCGTTACATCAAAGAGAGTCACCTGGAAGTTGTCTCCGGGGTCCGCTCGATAGACCCAGACCACCACGATGCCGGAAGTGGCGTCGCTGGCAACCGTGTCGCTTCTTATCCCCTCGCTGGTGGAGGCGTCGGTGACGACCTTCTGGGCCTGCTTCCCCAACAGCTTGATGGCGGCGTCCATGGTAAGCGTCGGGGTCCCAAGCTGGTTCCAGTTGTCGCCCTGGCCCGACGTTACCTTGTCCTCCTCAAACTGCGGGTTTTGGAGGTAGTTTTCGAGGACCAGGGCCGCCACTGACTCTCCGAGCTCGGTCCACAAGTCGAGTCTCATGGGCTGAATGATCGGTCCGGGAGATGCCTGGCCTAGCTTGAAGGTGTCCCAGAAGTCTCCCTTGTTGACCAGCCCCGAAATGATGGGGAATCGTGTCGCAAGGCTGGACCCGTCGATCTGCTCCTCCAAGTAAACAGGGTCCTCCCTTTCGCCCAGGTGATAGGCGCGGGCTCGGCGGAGCCAGAACTCAAGGACGCTGAGGCGGTCAATGAGATCATCCTCGGGGGAGGATGCGGCGGAGTCGCCGGTGAGCTTTAGCTCAAGGCGGTGCATGAGCCTGCCGTCGTAGTGGCGGGTGAGGATGTCCCCCCTGAGCCCCCCATAGACATCGACAAAGCCTTCGTGTTGGGGCTCGTAGGACATGAACTTGAAGCCGGGCTCGGAATCGTGGAGGTCCACGGCGAGCCCGTTGGTGATCGCGTTCGCGTCTCCAATGCGGAGGATGTAGGCCATCAGAGTGGTTGCGGCCCTCCGAACCGCTTGGTCTTAACATCGCCGGTGTCACCCTTGGGCGTCACGGTCACATCCACCGCGACATCGAAATCTGCTTTTTGGGTGAAGGGGATGGGACCACCCGGCGCCGAAATGACAGGCTGCGGCAACAGTGGCGGTGCGAACTCCTGTCTCTGGGTCTTGATGTTGATTACGAGCGGGTTCTTGGCGATGGTCTGTTTCATCTTGATTAGACCCTCGCGCAATTCCTCGTCGGCCCGATTCAGGAACCGCTGGATCGCCTCCAACTGCTGCTGGTAGGAGAACTTGGCGGCGTCCAACTGGAGAGCCAAGTTCCGGCGTTGCGTCTCGTTCTGGATCGCAAAGGCCCGCTGCATGGCTCCTAGCTGGATGTCGAAAGCCCGGCGCTGGTTGTCAATGGACTGCTGGTAGTTCCGGTCCTCAGCCGATCGCTGCTGGTCAAGACTCTCCTCCAGGATGTCTAGCTCCTCGGCGAAGATCGGGTCGATCTCTCGGACACGATCCTTGAACGCCTTTTGGAGTTGCCTCAGCCCTTCCTCGTCGCCCGACTCCATGAGCTCGGCCCGCTTCTTGAGGAAGTTTCTCGAGATCGCCTGGAGCCAGGGTGGTGCCTGGCGGCGCAGGAGGTCTCGCTGGTTGTTCCAGAACCGAACCTGGAGATCCTGGAGTCGGTTGAAGTGCCTCTGCATGATGGTGTGCATGGTGAGGTTGAACCGCTCCTGGGCAGCGAGCCTCTGCGAGGAGAACCGGGCTTGGGAGGCCCACTGCTGGATGTTGAAGCGTTCGGTGATCTGGCCGGTACGGAATACGAAGTTTTCCTCTGCCTGCTGCCGGCGAAAGGCTGCATCTTCGATCCGCCTGCCCGCGCTCTCTGCCTCGCGTGCGGCCCGCTTCTTGCCATCGGCCCAATGCTCCTCCATGAGCTCCGACCGGCGCAGCATAATCGCCTGATTGAGCAAGCCCATGGTGGTGTCGTCGATCTTTTCCAGGACCTCCTCGTTGGCAAGTCCGGCATCCACAAGGCTCTGGATGTAGTGCTGTGCCGACCGAGCGGTGTCGAAGAACTCGTCGCGCTGCTCCTCCATGTGCTCTGCGATGATGCTGAGGGGCTGGCGGAGAAACTCCAGTTGGCCTTCGAGCTTCTGCTCGGCACGGGCCGTGTCCTCCATCCCCTGGCGGAGCTCACCAAGCACCGCAACGGTGTCGCCCGTGCGGTCGAATACGCCAGCAAGGGAGGAAGCGAAATCCACCATCCGATCAGTGAGGCCGGGCTGCCTTTCCTGGATTCCCTCGATGGCGTCCTGGTAGTCCTTGACCCGAGGGATCAGTTCGTTGAAGGACTCGGCAAGCTCCGCGTTCTTGCGGGCCTGCTCTCCTAGCCTGTCGGTCAGCGATCCAATGAGGCTCCAGATGGGTTGCAGCAGCAGTCCGGCCACACCCCAGAACAGGAGGATTCGGCCCCACCACTGGACGAGGTTGCTCAATTCGCCCCGCATCCGGCCCATGGTGCCGATGTTGTTTGCCATCTGAGCGTCGGCCACGCCCAATTGGGATTGAGCCTTCTGCACGGTGCGAGTCCATTGCTGCATACTGACACCGCTGGTGGTGACAGCTTGGGTGAGCATCTTGAGGTTGCGCTCGTTCTGCATGATCGAGGCGGCGTTTGCCTTCCACTCGCCGCCCAGAAGCTCCAGCGAGCGCCGCATCACCTGGAGCTCGGCGTAGGTCGCTCGGAGACCAGCCTGTGCTCCGCGTGTCTCGATCTGGACTTCGGCCCAGAGGCTCGCTACCTTCTCAGCCACCCTTGCTCCTTGCGTCCAGCAGGCCCAGAGCCCGCTGCCGTGCCCTTATCCCCAGGCTGTCCACATACTCGAGCGTCCAGCCGTATGACAGGGCGAGAGTCAGCCTCTCGTAGTCACGATAGGATTCGGGGTCCATCTTGATATTGCCCCGAGAGCGCGTGTAGAGATGCACCGTCTTGGGGAACGCCTCCATGAGGCGCCTACCAGCCCGCTCATCCCCGGAGTGCCAGCCCTCTAGGGCCTCGGGGGTTAGGCTTTTCCCGGTGCCCCTGTCAGCAGATACCCCGCAACCGCAACCGACATCTCGTTAAAGATCCTCATGTCCATATCGAGATAGCTGTTGGGGTCTGCGGGGTCTTTCCCGTCAAGGGACCACTTTTTGACGTAGCCAGCCATGGTGCTGGCAATGTGGTGGAAGTCTCCGCCGCGCTCGGCATCGAGCCAGCGCATCCACTCGCGAGGCGTGATGTCGCCCTCTACGTCGAGGGTGGTCCCATCACGGAGCGTGATGGTATCAGCCACCAACCCTCCCCTCTAGGGATATACGTCGTCTGAGGGTACGCCGTTGAACTGGAAGGTGAAGCTGGCTTCCATCTCCCCGTCATAGGGGATGGTCTTATCGCGGCTCTGCACAATGGCGGCCACAGTGTGGCGGGGGTCGCCGGTTGTGTTTCCTTCCTCGCCCCACCGCAGCGTTCCTTCGCTGGCCTTGTCCAATCGAGTCCAGATCAGCGTCCCGGATGGAGAGTTGTTGATGTCCACCCAGATCATGCGAAGGTCGGCGGCGCCGTCCTCTAGCCGAGGGATGTAGGTTCTCGCCACGTCGGGGCCAGCCGATTGGTCGATCAGTTGCACTTCCTCGGAGGGGCCGAACTCCCGATAGTCGGCGTCTAGCACGACCGTGCCGCTTGGATCTACCCACTCGAGATAGAGGGTTTCGCCCGAAAGCCTGTTGCCACTAGGCATTGGTCCTCCTTATGGGAATATCTCTGCGATCTTGACGCGGTACAAGCCGCCCTGGTGGAAATACTGCTTGCCCGCGTCGTCCTGCTCTACGAAGCTCACGTCCTCCGTTCGATTAAGGCGATGGTTCCCCCAATCTCCCATGACGGGAAGCTCGTTCTTATGAAGCAGTGTATCACACTCCCGGTCAAGGGCAATAGCCGCCTCCCGACCATCTAGCGTCACGGCCTTGACCAGATAGATCGGGTCGCGGGATCTCCTCGGTGTCACATTCTCGTCGCCTCCTGCCTGCTGCTGGAACAGCACATAGGGTGGCTCCGTGTGGGGTGGAGCCACGGTGTTGTGGATCAGGGTTCCGCCCAGAAGGTTCGTCAGGGCCGTGCCTCCGGCGAGCCGGTTGTAGAGCGCGGTCTCTAGCTCCTCAATGTGATCGCTAGGCATTATCTAGTCAGGGTGTGGATGGGAGGAACCGGCCTGGCAACCCTCCGTCCCGCGCCAGCCCGCCCACCTGTGAACACTACCTCTTTGATCTCGGCTGCGATTCGCGGCTCGACGAATACCTGGTGGAGACCAGCCAGGAAGTGAGGTTGCCCAGGCACGGGCCTACCCGTCCTCCAGTGGTGGAAGCCGAACTCCTGGTAGATACCGTAGAGGCGTCCCCGATCCGCAGGGCCATCCGAGATGATGCGCTTGTTGGGCTCCTCGGGCGGCCAAACGTGGTAGCTGTCTCTAAGCTGGCCGGTCCTCACCGGCGTCCGAGGCTTGATCCCCTCCTCGACCGCCTCATGGGAGAGATTGTCCAGGGCCTCGTCGGGTCCGGTCTGCATCCGGGCGGCGATTTGATCCAGGCGCCGCGTGTCGAGCCTGACAAAGACGCCCGCCCTAGTTGCCCTAGGCATCAGTCCACCCTCGCCACGTCCACCCGTTTAGCGGTGCGCCAGCTTGCCGTGTCCTGGTCGAGGGCCACAACCTCGTAGGTCTCTCCCTCATGGACCACCCTATCCTTGAGGCTGATCTCCTGATCCCACGGAAGGGTCAGGGTGAAGCGCCCAGGAGTCATAATGCGCCCTGCCAGGATAGACTCCCGATCCCGGAAGATGAAGGCAGCCAGCCGGCAGGGGACCTCCTGGTAGGTATTGGCGAAACTCTCGGTCGGACCCCCAACCGTATCAACGCCCTCGGATTGGACTTGGATCGTGCAGAAGTCCGGCAGGTGGTTCTCCGCGTCTTTGCGGAGCCGGGTGAGCTCGCGGGTATCGAGGGCTCTCCTATTTGAGATCATCTCTCACCAGGTCAACGTGCATGGGCTTGGCCTGCTTGAGGTAGGTCATGTTCATCTCCATGCAGTGCTCGAACCACTGCTGGCGATCCAGTTGGTGCCCATCGGCCCGGTAGCGGTAGTAGGCCGAAGTGAGCGCCGCCTTCTGTTTCCAGATGTCGGCGGCTGCGTGAGCCAGGTCATAGGAGCGGGCATCCAGATAGCGGTTCGATCCCTCGGTATCGGTCGGGAAGTTGATGTGTCCGTTGATGTAGTTCGGGGTGTAATCGGCTGACCCGATCACGCTCCCGGTCACGTCCTTGACGATGAAGATGGCACTGCCGCCGTCCGTCTCCTCGAAGTTCTCGAACTGAGAGTAGTAGTCGTGCCACTCCGTTATGCTGCCTGCCACCCTCTCTGGGCGTTCCTCCAGGAGCTCGTCAATGATGTCCACGCGGTAGAGGTCGAGGAGGTCCGCGTGCTCGTCGTCAGAGAAGTCCGAGGCTTGGTACTGGACCTCGACGTTGTTCACACCGACCGGGGGTGCGGTGACGAAGGAGAGCCTACCGTCTGCGTCGTTGAGGCTGTAGTCCGCCGGATCGTTTTGGACCGTGCCGTTGACCGTGACGATCTCGGAGTCTGGGCTGACGGGATGGTTCTGGAGCCAGAACACCGAGCCGCTGCCAGTGCCGTCAGCCTTGTCCACGTAGGTTATGAGGGCGTCGTCCACCATCCGGCGGAGTCGGGTGATGAGGTTTGCCATTCCTGCTCTAGCCGGCATCTTCGTGGCGCCTCGTCGTTTTCATGGTAACGTCCTCTGCCTCCATCAGTCTATCACTTTGGTCCATCCGTGCCAACGCTGCCTGACCCATCAATCCCTGTAGCTCTGCTTCGATCCGCACGGGCAGGATGTTGGCCGCGAACATCTGCTGGAAGGCCACCGCAGGCTGCATCCGAGCGAAGTCCGGGTATTCGGGGATCCACGCCAACTCGAAGGCAACGAGATAGCTTGGCTCCAGGATAGAGACGAAGGGCACCTGGTAGGCGACAGGCTCGGCGATCCAGATGTAATCGGGGTACTCCGGCGCCCAGGAGAGTTCTGGGACCGGGAACAGTGCTGGAACAAGCGTCTGGGCAATCGGGTCCTGCCACACAACCCCCGGCTGCTCGCGGGCGAAGTCGGGATAGACCGGTGCCCACTCGACGTTGTGAGCAAAGCCCGAGGGCTCGGCGTCGTAGGAGAATGGGTCGTGCCACTGCCACCACGGTTGCGCCCGTGCGAAGTCTGGATACTCGGGAGACCAAGAGAGTTCCGGCGCCGGGGCGATGGGCTCGATGTTCTGGACAAACGCAAGCTGCCAAGCGATCGGTTCCTGCGCCTTCGCCGATTCGGGGTAAACAGGATGCCAGGAGAGATCGAAGGTGAACTGGCTCTCCTCAAGTGTTTGCGCGAGAAACTGCTGCCAGGGAACCGATGGCGCCGGCAGGAGTTGGTCTGGATACGTCGGAGCCCAGGAGAGCTCCGGCACGAAGATGATGGGTTCAATGTTCTGGATGAAGGTGAGTTGCCAGGCAATAGGTTCCTGAGCCTTGGCCGACTCGGGATAGACGGGTTGCCAGGACAGATCGAAGGTGAATTGGCTTTCCTCAAGGGTCTGGGCGAGCGGCTGCTGCCAAGCGACCGGCTCCGCCTCGCGTGCGAAGTCGGGGTATTCAGGAGTCCAGTCGATCCGGTGGGCAAAGCCGGATGGGTCGAGCGTGTAGGCGAGCGGATCGTGCCACGTAAACGGTGGCTGCTCCCGCGCGAAGTCTGGGTACTCCGGCGCCCAATCGACGTTGTAGGCGAACCGGGTAGGCTCGACCGTGTAGGTGAAGGGATCGTGCCATTGCCATCGCTCGGGCGCCCTGCCGAAGTCGGGGTATTGGGGCTCCCAGGCGAGTTCTGGAACGAAGATGATGGGTTCGATGTTTTGGGCAAAGGCAAGCTGCCAAGAGATGGGTTCCTGCTCTCGCGCAAAGTCGGGATACTCTGGCTCCCAGGCCAGGGGAGGAGCGAAGCCCCTTGGGTCCTTGTGTTGGAACTCGGCCTGGTGCCAGGTAACGCCCGGCGCCGGGAGCAGGATGTCGGGGTAGCTTGGCGCCCATGAGAGGTCAGGGACGACGACAACGGGCTCAGGACTCGGGAAGAATGGGTCCTGCCAAACGACAGATGGCGGCGCCCTGGTGAAGTCGGCGTATTCAGGTTCCCAGGCCAGGGTAGGCGCAAAGTTCGTAGGCTCAAGGGTCTGGGCTAGGAACTGCTGCCACGCAACGGGGGGCTGTTCCCGCGCGAAGTCCGGGTACTCGGGAGCCCACTCTACATTGTGGGAGAAACCACTAGGATCGGGGGTGTAGGCTTCAGGCTGTTGCCACGCTACCGCCGGCGCTGGGAGTAGCTGGTCGGGGTACTGTGGCCGCCAGTGCTTATCAACATCGAATGGGACCTCGGCTCCGGCGACGAAGAAGATGAATGGGATCGCCGCAGTGAGTAGCCCGAGCTTGGGCCGGGCGAAGTCCGGGTATTCAGGCTCCCAAGAAAGCCCCTCCGGGGGTCCAATATGGGGGGGCTCGGCAATCGGCTGGTATTGGTATCTCTGAGGCACTATCCGCTACCGCCCGGCATCTGGCCCACCGGCACGACCTGGGGGACCGACAGTTCACCGAAGGCGGGTATGGTTGGCTCCCAGGAAAGTTCCGGCACGGCAACAACGGCGACGGAGAGCGCGTGATACCAGACCACATCTGTTGCCCGTTCACCGCCGATATGCAGATCATTCAGCACATCCCGGTTCCATGAGGAGAGGGCTACTACGTCTTGGGCATAAGTGATCGTCTGCTCCGCGGCCCAGGAGTGGCTGGTGATAGGCGTGGTCTTATAGTGGAAGTCTTGGGTATCCGCCGCATCGTGATAGGGCGCATAGAGATCATCTCCACTTTCAGCCAGAAATGCGCTTGTCACAGCACCACCGCCTGCCAGGCCACATCCAGGTTGGATGCCCCCGGATCGTTGCGGCAGTTGATGTTGAACTGGGTAGCGGTGATGGTATCCACCCAGACGTTGCCGGGGTCGTTGGTGGGGTTCTCTCCCAAAACCACGGAGATGTCATCCAGCGTTGGCGTCACGGCCAGGCCATGAGTGACCGTCACGCTGGTAGCACCGCTATTGATTGTGGCGGTTCCTGAGTTCTCCGTGATCCAATTCTGGTTGTCTCGGATCATAGCGGGGAAGCTAGCAGAGCCGACCCCGTTGATTTTGGCGGTTCCAAAGTTAGCATTAGGACCGAAGGCGTTGCCTGCTATGAGGGCGTCCTGGCTAGGATTGCTGCCGAGGTTGACCCCGTATCGAGCTTTATTGCCGACCGTGGAATTGAATTCACAGCCTATGATGAGGGGCCTAGCAATACCATTACCACCAGGGCCTTGAATGATGATATGATCATAAGTGTTGTGGGCACTATCCCCATTGTTCTGAAAACTCATAGCGAAAATTTTGACATCACCAAATCCGCCATTGGTGGAATCTAGGTTCATCCCGTGTTGGTTGCTGCCAGAGATCTTGCAACTGACAAAAGCTACCCTTGAGCCGTTGCCATCGAAGAAAACGCCGTATCTCCCGTTGTTGTAGAAGTGACAGTTGGCAAATTGCTGGCCGGAAGCCTCGATCAACAGGCCGTCCTGGGTGTTGTCGTGTGATATACAGCTTAGAAATTGCAGATCGTTCCCGTTGCTCGCAATAT
>CAYFXF010000049.1:10980-12856 GCA_964347085.1 uncultured Gemmatimonadota bacterium
CCATTGTCTCCAACATGAACGGCCTGTAGCTGTGTGTCGTAGGTATTCCAACCGCCGTACCCCTGAACTGCGATCCCGTGGCCGCTTGCCTGATTGACGTGAACGTGATCAATCAGGCCGCGATTGACCCGAAAGAGAATCCCCTCCACACCGGTTCCTATATCGTTGCCGTCTAGAACAAAATCCCGCAAGGTGACGCCGTGAACAGGCCGATCATTGGCGGCTCTCTGAACCAGAATTCCTGCGCCAGTTAGACCGGCCTGCACGCTCAACCTGGTTCCTACCCCGGTCTGAGTGGCCCCGGCCCTAGCTCCCGGTCCCTCACCTACCAGCATCACGTTGTCATTCTGGATCAGAACCGAGGCGGCTATGTTGAACTCTCCTGCACTGAGGATCACCCTACCCCCCCCGGAGGTCAGTGCGTCTATGGCCGCCTGTATCTGAACATCGTCGGCGGTGCCATCGCATACATAATCTGCTCTGGCCTTAACATCGGCTGGGGCATCGTTGGCTGCCACCAAGAGTCCCGCGCGCCCTCCGAATAGATCGACGTCCGCCCTGAGATTGCTACTTCCCCGCCTTAGAACGGTTTCATCGCCATCTGAGAGCGCGGTTGCTGCTGTGAGTTCGGAGATTTTCTGGTCTGGCATGACTAAGCCTCCAATAGTAGAAGAAAGCCGGATTCCAAGAGTATATTGGCTCTGTTGATGGCCAGGGTGCAGGCATCTATGTCGTTGGATTTGACCGCCACGGGTCCACCCCAATCGTCATCGTCTACGTTTGCCGCCCGTTTGGATTGAATTGCTAGGCCCGCCGAGGTCATATATATGATGTGCGCTCTGTTGTCTGCATCCACGACCGCCGAAAGGGGGTCTCCGCTTCGGGTGCCGGTGCCAGAACCGACAGGTGCCTTCCCAGTATTACCGAATGAAGTGCCATTCCAGGTTGGCGGTGCCGACTGAACGCTATAGGCCGTCGTATCACTGGAATCAGGGACCCGTGCATAAATCAGGAACCGATCCCCCGACATGCTCTCCAGCCCAAACCACACCTCGTCCTTGTTCTGGTTGTTGCTGCTTCCCGTGGGATCGTCCCAGATCGTCTCCCCGCTCCAGGTGGGGGTCGCCCCGTCGTTGTTGGAGCCGATGAGCTTGGTCAGGCGGTAGTCCTTGCACTTGTCATGCAGGTTCTCGCTGAAGGCTACTACTAACCGCCCGTTGGCGGTGCGGGCGATGGCTATGCAGTGGGCACCGGGGAGGTCCTTGCCAACAGAGGCGTCAATAGTCTGGACACCCGCCCCCCATGTAATCGTGTCAGCGCTATCGCCTACTGTGCCCCTTCTGTATCGGGTAGCAGTCCCCGAGTGCCACGCGACGAAGACAACCAACTGTGAGCCATCATCTCGCATTTTGACATCGAAAGAATCAATGGTATCCGCCCCCGAAACCGCATTCGCGCTTCCGGTCCAGGTTGTGCCATTTGCTGACCATTCGTAGACCAGATCGGAGGAACTATCTATGTAGAAGGAATAGTAGTCCTGATTCCCGCGGGGATTCCTCAACGCAGTTCGATGCTGTCCCTTTGACAGCCCGAGGTTGCTGCTGGTCTGTACTTGGCTTGGCATCTTAGCTCACGACCGCACGGAACCTATAGTACAGGGGCAGGTGCCCCACGTCCGTCAGTTGCACGGTCTTGCCGGGGAAGCCGCTCTTGAGCCGCTGCTCCCACTGGGGGCCGGAGAAGTAGCGGTAGGTGGTGGAGTAGTCAATGAGGAAGTAGAACCGTCCCTGGCCCCTGGCCTTCTGCTTGAACTCCTGGATGAGTTGGCCTTCCTCGGTGTCGTCGTTCATGCACTCCACAACACCAGCGCACACGA
>CAYFXF010000050.1:0-11211 GCA_964347085.1 uncultured Gemmatimonadota bacterium
CCAGATGGGGCCGATCGACTTCCAGGCCGTCTGGGCCCAGCAGAAAGGGGATCTCGGCACGCGCGAGCTCCAGGTGGGCGGCGGCGGCCAGGGGTTCGAGCAGCGGGCCACGACCATCCTCGACGACGCGGACTACGAGCGCGGCCGTTTCTTTTTCCTGTTCAACCCGGGCCGGTTCGTGGCTTATCCGCACATCGACATTCAGCGGCTCATCGCCTCGGACGTGCCGCCGGACGTGCGACAGGGTTCGGTTATCCAAGTGTATCGCTACGAGGTGTTGGGCGTCGGCGCGGGTGCTCGGGTGCCCGAGGGTTTCATCACGGCCGTTGCCGTGGCCGTCGATACGATCACGACGGAGCTCGGCGCCGACACGGTGGTCACCGACACCCTGAGCGGTCTGTTCCGCCCACTGATTGAAGGTGAGGACTATGCGCTTCACCAGAGCGGCTTGTGGCTTCAGCTCCGCAACACCTTGCCCGACCGGGAGGGGCTGGCGGTCACCTATATCGCCGCCGACGGGAGCGAGATCGGAACCTTCAACGCCGAGGCGGTCTCCGACGCGCACAACGCCGACCCGGAGAACGTGGCGCCGCCCACGCTCGAGCTGATTAAGGGTGTGAATCACCGGCCGGGCACGGCCAGCTGGCGGCGCGAGATGCATCATGTCTACCGAGTCTCCGCCAGTCCTGGAGTCGTGGCGTCGAGCATCGAGCTCATCGTCTCGCAAGGCGATCCCGAAGTCGGCAACACGTTTCGCGCCGCGCCCGACGGGACGCAGCTCGAGTTTGTGAAGATCTTCGGGCTGGACGACGACCCGACCGACAACCGGCTCGATGCGTCACAGATCTACGAGGCCGAAGGCGAGGCGATCGAGGGGGTGACTGGGCCGACTGGCACTTACATCGTACCGCCGACGCTGGAGCCGTTCCGGACGCCGCCGCCGCTGCGGGACGTGCCCGGCTTCAGCGACGAGCCGTTTCCGCTCGAGGCCGGGGATCGCAACCCGGTGATCTACGATGAGACCAACGATCAGATCCGGCGCGGCGCCAACCTCTATCTGCTGACGGTCGCGTACCGCCAGCGCTTCGCAGGCTTCCTCTCCTCCATATCGCTGGGCGCCGGCGGGGTGCGCGAGGCGAGCGAGCGAGTGGTCATCGACGGGGTGGATTTGGTTCGCGGCGAGGACTACACGATCGACTACGACATCGGCCAGATCGAGTTGCGTGAGCCGGAGCGTTGGTTCACCGGCAGCCCCGACGCCCGGGTCCGTGTCAGCTTCGAGCAGAAGCCACTCTTCCAGCTCGCGCCGACCACCGTGTTCGGCTTTCAGGCGCGCTACGGGCTGGGCGAGTTCGGCGAGTTCAACCTGATCGGGCTGTCACAAACCGAAAAGACGCTGCAGACCCGGCCCGAGCTGGGGCTGGAACCCGCGGCCGTGCGGCTAGGCGGTTTCTCCGGCCGCCTGAATTTCCGGCCGGCCTGGCTCACCGACTTCGCGAACGCGCTGCCGGGCGTAGAGAGCGAAGCGCCGTCGAGCATCAACCTCGACGGTGAGGTTGCGCTGTCGATGCCGACCACCAACACGCAAGGTGTGACCTACGTCGAGGACTTCGAGGGCGGCTCGGGCTTCGGCCTCTCGCTGCTCGCGCGCGCCTGGCGCCTCGGCTCGGCCCCTTCCACCTCGGTCGGTGCGGAGCCGGTCGCACCGCTGGCCTTCGACGAGCCGAGCGCCGCCGAGTTGGTCTGGCAGGATCAGTACATCCTGCAGACGACGGAAGGTCAGCAGGTGGTCGGCGGCCTCTTCCCGGACCAGATCGACGAGGAGCTCTTGATCCAGGGACAGACGCGGCCGGAGCCGGTGCTCACGCTCGTCGCACGGCGGCCGGAGAACCGGCAGATCGCGCCAAACCCGAACGCCGCGGCCGGACCCGCTTGGGCGTCGATCACCAGCGTGCTCTCTTCCAACGGCCAGGACTTCACGACGATCGAGTTTCTGGAGTTCTACGTCGCGGTGGCGGACGATCTGGCAGACTCGACGAACTTGATCATCGACCTGGGCACGGTGAGCGAGGACGCCTTCGCCGTCGATTCGCTCGGCCAGCCGGCGGGCAGCGGCGAGCTGGATCGCGAGGTCGACCCGCCGCAGGTCTGGAGCAACGCGGATGACCTGGGTCTGTGGGACACCGGCTGCCAGGCGGAGCCTGGCCAGATCGCCTACCCGTTGGGCGATGTGTCGGCGAACTGCACGCGCAACAACGGACTCGAGGATAGCGAGGACCTCAACCAGAACAGCGTGCTGGATACGGAAGAGCGCTTCTTTCGCTATACGATCCGGATCGGCGACCCGGCGAGCCCCTACTTCGTGCGCGACGCAAATCGGCTGGGCACCGCGCGCTTCCGACTCTTCCGCATCCCGCTGCGCCGGCCGGATCACCGCGAGCGCGTGACCGATGCCGAGTTCCAGAACATCCGCCACCTGCGGCTCACGTTGACCACCAACTCGAACAACACGCTCATCCTGGCACGGGCACGGTTCTTGGGCTCGCGCTGGCTGAAGCGCGGGCAGGCGGGCGTGGTGGCGGGCCGAGCGGACACCGTCTCGGCCATCCTCGCGGGCGCGCTCGTCGAGGTGGGCCCGATCAGCACGCTGGACGCGCGCTACGTGCCACCCCCGGGCATCACGGACCAGCTGGCGAACCAGACCGACCAGTTCGCGGCGGGCGGCCAAGCGTTCAACGAGCAGTCGCTGAGCGTGAAGTTCAGCGAACTGGGCCCGGATGAGCGGGCCGAGGTCTACTTGCAGTACGTGCAGACGCCACGCGACTTCCTCGCCTACCGCAGTATGCGCGTCTGGGCGCTCGGGATCGAGGGCCCCTGGGGCGTCGACGATCAGCCGCTGCGCTTCTTGGTCAAGCTGGGTGAGGACGTGCGCAACTTCTATCTGTTCCAGGCGAAGCTGCCCGAGGTGCCGCCGGGCACCGGTGGCGAAGCCTTGCGCGGGGCGTGGCTGCCGGAGCTGGAGATCGAGTTCGACCGCTTCATCGCGCTCCGCACCGCGGCCGAGGAGGCGCTGCTGTTGGGCGGCGGCCTTCCGCCGGACAGCGTGCTTCAGCTCTGGGATGTCGATGTCTTCCCGGATGGGGACAGCAGCTACGCGGTCGTGATCAGCCAGCGCTCGCGGGCGCCTAACCTGGCCGCAATCCGCCAGCTCTCGCTCGGCGTCTACAACGGCGGCCTCGAGCCCGTGCTGGGCGGCGAGCTCTGGGTGGACGACATGCGGCTCGGGTCGGCCGTCGACAACACGGGCGTGGTCGGCCAGTTCAACCTGGACATCAGCGCGTCTGATGTGCTTGGGCTCAATGCCTCTTACTCGAGCGAGAACCCCTACTTCCGCCAGCTGGCCCGGGATCCGAGCTTCCGCTCGAGCAAACAGTACCAGATCGGCGGACGCCTACGCATGGGCCGGCTGCTGCCCGAGTCGTGGGGCGTGAACATGCCGATCAGCGTGAGCTATACGAGCGCCGAAGCGAAGCCGCTGCTGCTGCCGCGCACCGATGTGCGGGTCGAGCAACTGGCGGGCCTGAGGACGCCCGACGTTCGCAACCTGCGGACGGAGGTGAACCTGAGCCGGCGCCGTCGCGTGCGCTCGGCGCCGCTGGTCGGCTGGTTTCTCGATAACTCGTCGGTGCGTATCTCTTACGACCGCGGCAATTTGCGAAACTCGCGCTCGGAGACCGAATCCGAGGCACTCTCGGTCGGCTACAGCTACCGCTCCAAAGTTCTCGATCTGTCGTTGCCGCTCCTGGTGAAAAGCGGCTGGCGGTTGCGGCTAACACCGGTGTCGCTTCAGCTGAATGCCAGCTATGTGGACTCGGAGTCGAAGACGCGACGTTTCCAGGAGATCATCCAGCTGCCCGCGGACGCGGGTGCCGTGCCGATTCGCAGACTGGACGAGCAACTGTTCGGCAATGTGACGCTCAACTTCGAGCCGCTGAACGCGTTGACGGGACGCGTGAACTTCAGCCACAGCCGCGAGCTCGTGCCGACGGCCAGCCTGGTGCAGGGAAGAGCGGCGCGGCGACTGATCGATGTCCGGCGCTCCCGGCTGGCGGGTGTGGACCTGGGCTGGGAGACCGGACGAACGCTCAACATTAACTGGACCTATCGGCCGGGCATCGCCAGCTGGCTCACACCACAAGCCTCGCTGGACACCCGATTCCGTTTCAAGCAGGACGCCTCGTACATCGCGGCGCAGGAGGCCGACACCGTCCTCACCCGCGACTTCAGTGGGTCGCGCGCGCTTCGCCTCTCGACGGGCTTCAACGCGCCGGCGTTGCTCCGCTCGCTGTTCAAGGGCGAACGCACTGGCGCGTTGAGGCTTCTGTTGGGGCTGATGGACCGCCTCGATGTCGTGAACGCCAGCTGGAGCGGGTCGCTGAGCTCCGCCTTCCTGCGCCAGATGCGGCGTCCCGGCCTCGGCTACCAGTTCGGCTTCGGTGGCTTCGAGGCGTTCCGAGTCCAAAGCGGCGACTCGGCCAGCCGGGTTCTGGATAACGAGGTGGTCACCCTCTCGAGCGGCGTGCGCCTGCCCTTAGGCGCAGGGCTGACCGTCAACTACAGCCAGAACGACGCCTTCTTCTGGGCGCCGATCACTCAGACCCGCGCCCGCAGCACCGCCTGGCCGAGCGTCAACTTCAACTGGAATCGAATTCCGCTGCCTCCGTTCCTGAGCCGCTGGGCCAGTAATCTCTCAGTGCGCACGGGCTACACGCGGCGGCGGCGGCGAAACGAAACGCTGGGTGCCGATCAGACACGCGAGTTCGTGACCAAGACGATACCGCTCAGCGTGAGCCTCTCGTTGGCCGCCGACTGGCAGATCGGCTACACGCTTAACCTATCGGACGAGCAGCGGCGGGACCCGACCGGTGTGACCCTGGGAGACCGCACCGGCCACACAGTTGTCGTGACGGGTCGCGTCCGGCCGGTCACGAGGACGGGTACCCTGCGCAACCCGGTGCGCATATCGTTCCGCTTTTCGCAGGATGATCAGGGCCAGTGCCGCCAGCTTGGCGCGGCGTTCAGCGAGCTTCCGCTGTCGGAGATCGAGCGGGCGGTGCTGCCGAGCTGTGAGCCATTCACCGATCGGCGCATCCGCAACATCGACTTGACCATCGGAACCGATGTTTCGCCGTTCACTCTGGGCTTGCAGGGTTCCTGGCGGGACACGCAGAGCGAGCTTGGCCAGCGCCCCGGCTCGACCCAGCTCGAGATCTCATTGTTCGGGCAGTTCCTGCTCGAGAGCGGGGAGGTGCGATGAGGGCCTCGGATCTCACCGTGCGGTTGCGGAGATCGGCGATCGCGCTGGCCGCCGCCGCTCTGGCGTGCGGCGGTGCGGGCGGCGAGCCGGAGCGTGAGGCCGCCAGCGCGGCGCGGCCCAGCTATCCCCGCTTTGATGGCCGGGCGGCCTATGAGCTAGTTCAGCGTCAACTGGCCTTTGGCCCCCGGGTTCCGGGACGCCGGGGCCATCGCGAGATGGCCGCCTGGCTGGAGGCGTACCTATCCGAGCGTGCCGACACGCTGATCGTGCAAAGCTTCCGGCATCTGACGGCCGGCGGAGACACTCTGCCGCTGGTGAACTTCCTGGCGCGCTTCCGGCCCGAGGCCGGGCCGTCGCTTCTGTTGCTCGCGCATTGGGACACGCGGCCGGTCTCGGATGCGGCGCTCGACTCCGCCGAGCGGGCCCGGCCGGTGCCGGGCGCCAACGATGGCGCCTCGGGAACGGCCGTGCTCTTAACGCTGGCCGAGCTGATGCGCCAGACGCCGCCGCCTGGCGGCGTCGACCTGCTGCTCGTCGATGGCGAGGACTACGGCGACTTCGGACCGGGTCGGGATGTGTTCCTCGGCTCGCGCTACTTCGCTCGCAACCTACCGGAGGGGTTCGCGCCGGAATACGGCGTGCTTCTCGACATGGTCGGGGATCGTGACCTGCAGATTTACGTGGAAGGGAACTCCAACCGTTTGGCGCCCGAGGTCGTCGACCGCGTTTGGAGCCTCGCGGGGCGACTTGGATTCGGCGATGTGTTCGTTCGCCAGACGCGCCACACGGTGAACGACGATCACATAGCGCTCAACGAAGCGGGGATTCCGACCATCAACGTGATCGATTTCGACTACCCTTACTGGCACACCCCAGAGGACACAGCAGACAAAGTCTCCGCCTCCAGCCTTGGCCTGGTCGGTACGGTGGTGACGCGCCTCATCTATCGCGGGCGCTGAGGACTCGGGAGGGCCGCCTCGACGCGGTTGACGTTCTGTTGAGGTCGCGGCGCGATTCTCTGCGGGGCTCGTCCCGTCTTCGGGGCGCCAATCGCTAAAATCGCTCGGCGCATCTCCGGTCCTCCCTGTGGCACTGACGGAAGGCGAAACCAGGGCTCTGCTGGCCAGCACGGCGCTCGTGCTGTTGGCGCTGATCGGTCGGACGCTGCTGCAACCGGCGGCGCCTGTGGTGCGCGCGGTCGGGCTGGAGCCTGCCGGCAGTGTGGACTCGGCGTTGGCTGTGGCGGAGTCGAGCTACGCCGAGGGGCGCCGCAGGCGCACGCCGCTGGGTCGGGACGAGCGCATCGACCCCAACCTGGCCGGAGAGACGGAACTCGACCGGCTGCCGGGGATCGGGCCGGCGCTCGCGCGAGCCGTGGTGAGGGACCGCGAGGCGCGGGGTCCTTTCCGCACCCTCCGCGACCTGGAACGGGTGCCGGGACTGGGGAGTAAGACGGTAAAGCGGCTGGCGCCCCACCTCGTGCTGTCGAGGATGGGGGCGGGAGGCGGATCGCGCGGCCTGAACCCGCGCACGCAGCCCGAGTCCCGTAAGGGTCGGCAGGAGCGGCTCGACTTGAATACGGTTAGATTGGAAGAGCTCGAGGCCCTGCCCGGTATCGGCCCGGCCCGCGCTCGCGCCATCGTGCGCTGGCGGGACGAGCATGGAGGGATTGGGAACCTAGCGGACCTGTTGGCGGTACCGGGTATCGGGCCGGCGACCCTGAAGCGGCTGCGCCCATGGGTGCTCGTCCGACCTTGACACCTTGTGTAAATAGCGGCAATTTTAGCACTTGCCGTGCCCTCTCCCCGGTGCCGCCCGGTTCGGGTGCAACATCCAGCTAGTTCGATCTTATGGCTGCGCCCCGCGCGAAATCGAGCAAGTTAATCGGCGATTTGCTGGTCCGTGAAGGGCTGATTACGGAAGAGCAGCTCCGTCGTGCCCTGAGCGAGCAGCGCACCAATGGTGGCCGTCTGGGCTACACCCTGGTAGCGCTCGGTATCGTCTCCGAGACCGACCTGACCCGGGTGCTGGCGCGCAAGTACAGGGTGAAGGCGGTCGATCTTTCGCGGATCGACGAGATCGACCGGCGGGTGGTCAAGCTGGTGAAGCCCGAGATCGCGGTGCGCCACCTGGTGCTGCCGCTGCGGCGTGTGGGCCGCACGCTCACCGTCGCGATGGCGAACCCGACCAACCTCGACGCGATCGACGAGCTGCGCTTCTCCACGGGATACGAGATCGAGCCCGTTGTCGCCGGCGAGTATTCGCTCAGGAAATCGGTCGAGAAGTACTACGAGGCGGTCGAAGATGGCCTTCAGGACCTGCTGCGGGAGTTCGATGAAGAAGACATCGAGGTCGTGGACGGCAGCGAGGACGACGAGATTTCGGTCACCGCCCTGCAGGCACAGGTCGAGGAAGCGCCGGTCGTCAAACTGATCAATGGAATTCTCACCAGTGCCGTTCAGAAAGGCGCCAGTGACATTCACGTCGAGCCCTACGAGAAAGAGATCCGTGTCCGCTTTCGCGTTGACGGCGCGTTGCGAGAGATCATGCGACCGCCGGCGCGGATGAAGGCCGCCCTGACCAGCCGGGTGAAGATTCTCGCCGATCTCAACATCGCCGAGCGTCGGGTGCCGCAGGACGGGCGCATCAAGATGCGCATGGGCAAGCGCGTGATCGACTTTCGCGTCTCAACCCTGCCGAGCATCTACGGCGAGAAGATCGTGCTACGTATTCTCGACAGGTCGAACCTGCAGCTGGAGCTGGAGAAGTTCGGCATGGAGGCGAAGGCGCAGCGCGACTTTGTCAGCGCCATCAGCAACCCCTACGGGATGGTTCTGGTCACGGGACCGACCGGCTCCGGTAAGACGACGACTCTCTACTCGGCGATCACCAAGATCAACACCGAGGAGGTCAACATCATGACCGCGGAGGATCCGGTAGAGTACAATCTCCGCGGCATCAATCAGGTCCAGGTTCGCCCCGAGATCGGCCTGACCTTCGCCGCCGCGCTGCGGGCGTTCTTGCGGCAGGACCCGAACATCATCCTGGTGGGTGAGATCCGTGACCTGGAGACCGCCGGCATCGCGATCAAAGCTGCGCTGACGGGACACCTGGTGCTCTCGACCCTGCACACCAACGACGCGGCTTCGACGATCACCCGCCTGATCGACATCGGTGTCGAGCCGTTCAACGTCGCCTCCGCGGTCAACCTGGTCACGGCCCAGCGCCTCGTACGCCGCATCTGCAGCAACTGCAAGGCGGAGGTACAGTACGAGGCGGAGATGCTCGAGGCCGCTGACATCGCGCCCGAGAAGCTCGCGGAGCTGACCTTCTACCGTGGTGAGGGTTGTGAGCATTGCGATGGCACGGGCTACCGCGGCCGGCAGGGCCTCTACGAGGTGATGCCGATCACCCCGATGATTCGGCGCATGATCATGCAGGGCGATAGCGGCGATGAGATGAAGCAGCGGGCCGTCGCGGACGGGATGCTAACGCTGCGTGAGGATGGGCTGGTAAAGGTCGGCCGCGGCGTCACGACGCTGGAAGAGGTGCTGAAGGAGACGGCGGCCTGAGCGACGAGCTGAGCAGCTACGTCCGGCTGTCGCGCCAGACCGGCACCGCAATCCGAACAGACAGACAAGAGGATCAGCCGGCGCCTCGGCTCGAGGCTTCAACTGGGATACGAGCGATGGCCACACTCAGTGTTCGAGCGCTGCTCGAAGAGATGATGGAGAAGCAGGCCTCAGACCTGCACCTGACCGCCGGGAACCGCCCCAAGCTCAGGCTCGACGGCGACCTGGTCGACTCCGAAGTCGATCACGTGCTCAAGCCCAAGGACACGTTGCAGCTCACCTACTCGATCCTCACCGATACACAGAAGAAGAAGTTCGAGCAGGACGATGAACTGGACTTCTCATTCGGGATACAGAACCTGGCACGCTTCCGGGGCAACGCCTATCGGCAGCGGGGCTGCGTGGCGCTTGCGATCCGCCTGATCCCGTTTGGGCTCAGGTCCTTCGAGGAGCTAGGACTGCCGGCTATCATGCGCAATCTGTCGGAGCGCCCGCGGGGTCTCGTCCTGGTGACTGGTCCGACCGGGTCCGGGAAGTCGACGACGCTGGCCGCCATGATCGACCACATTAACAAGACGCGCAAAGGTCATATCATCACGGTCGAAGAACCGATCGAGTTCATTCACCGCCATCAGCAGTGCATGATCAACCAGCGCGAGGTGGGCAGCGACACCAGGAGCTTCGCCAACGCGCTGAAGTACGCGTTGCGCCAGGATCCGGACGTCCTGATGGTCGGTGAGATGCGCGATCTCGAGACGATTGGCATGACGCTGACCGCGGCGGAGACCGGCCATCTCTGCCTGGCCACCCTGCATACGCACTCCGCCGCCGAAAGCGTCAACCGCATCATCGATGTCTTCCCCTCCCACCAGCAGCCGCAGGTTCGTGCCCAGCTTTCGTTCGTTCTCGAGGGGGTGATCACCCAGACCCTCTTGCCTAAGGCGCGTGGTCGGGGTCGGGCAGCGGCCTGCGAGGTACTGGTGGCGACTCCAGCGATCCGGGCGGTGATCCGCGACGCCAAGGTGCAGCAGATCTACGGACTGATGCAGGCCGGTAAGAAGCACGGGATGCAGACCCTTAACGATGCGCTCCACCAACTCGTTCTTACCAGCGAGATCAAGCTGGAGGAGGCGCTGAAACGGTCGTCGGATCCGAACGAGCTCCTGCGTTTGGCAGGAGAGCCGATCCCGGTTTAGAATTGGCCGGTCGCGCGCCGGGGTGAGCCACCGCCGGAGTAGAGGGTTCGCGAGGACTTAGAGATGCCGATCTTCATCTATAGCGCCAAGACTGTAACCGGCGACATTCAATCGGGCAACGTCGATCTGCCGAACCGGGACGCCGTCATCGGCTACCTGCGGCGGCAGCGCCTCATCCCGGTCACCGTCCGGGAGAAGCCGAAGGACGTCACTTTGCCGTTCGCCCGCCGGGTGAGGATGAAGGAGATCGTCCACTTCACGCGGCAGTTCGCCACCATGGTCAACTCCGGGCTGCCGCTGGTTCAGTGCCTCGACATCCTCGCGCAGCAGACCGAGAACAAGTTCTTAGCGAGCACTGTCCGCGACGTGCAAGCGGACGTCGAGTCGGGCGCCACGCTGGCCGATGCGCTGCGTAACAACCCGAAGGTGTTCAGCGAGCTCTACGTCAACATGGTCGCCGCGGGCGAGGCGGGCGGTATTCTCGACACCGTGCTGCTGCGGCTTTCGGTATTCCTGGAGAAGAACGAAGCGCTGGTGCGCAAGGTCAAGGGCGCGATGATCTATCCCGGCGTGATTCTCTCCGTCGCGGTGATCGCGGTGACTGTGCTGCTCGTCTTCGTCATTCCCACCTTCGAGAGCATGTTCGCGAGCGTCGATCTCGCGCTGCCGGCGCCGACCCGGCTGGTGATCTGGCTCTCGGTCATGATTCAGGCTTACTGGTGGCTCATCCTCGGCCTGATGGCGGCGGGGGTCTACACCGTCCGCCTGTACTACAAGACGTCGGGCGGGCGGCTGGCGATCGACAAGTTATTATTGCGCGTGCCGATCCTCGGCGACTTGCTGCGCAAGACCTCGGTGGCGCGCTTCACGCGCACGCTCGGCACATTGCTCGCCTCGGGTGTCTCGATTCTCGACGGCCTCGAGATCACTGCGCGGACGGCCGGTAACCGCGTGATTCACGATGCGGTCATGCGGAGCCGCACCTCGATCGCGGGCGGTGAGACGATCGCCGAACCGCTACGCCAGTCGGGCGTCTTTCCGCCGATGGTCACCCAGATGATCAACGTTGGTGAGCAGACGGGTACGATCGACGAGATGCTCGACAAGATCGCCGACTTCTACGACG
>CAYFXF010000051.1:0-10806 GCA_964347085.1 uncultured Gemmatimonadota bacterium
GCTGTCGCAGGTCCACTTCAGCAAGGTTGTCACGAACGTCATCGAGGGCGAGTTCATCGAGGTGGGCATATTCCCGGTGGCGGACACCGCCTCGCGGCTGCTCGGGTCAATTGACCTGGAGGAAGAGAGCTCGTTGAACCTGAGCGCCGGGCTCGCTTGGAGCCCGCAGGAGAACCTCACGATCACCGCGGACTACTTCTATGTCGATATCAACGACCGGATCCTGCTTGGGGCGACGTTCGACGACGACGTGACCCTGGCCATCCTGGCGGATGGGGACATCACCAACGTCGGTGGGGTGCAGTACTTCACAAACGGGCTCGACACACGCACCCAGGGCGTGGATGTGACGGCCGCGCTACAGCTCCCCGTGGGAGAGACCGGGACGCTCGATTGGACCGGCGTCGTCAACTGGACGAAGAACGAGATCACCGACGTCGATTCGCTGCCGCAGGTGCTCAGAAGCCGGGGCTCGACCGAGCCGGGGATCATCGACCCCGTGACTCAGATCGCGATCGAGGAGGAGCGGCCCGACTGGCGCTGGACGACGACGTTAGAGTTCTCGCTCGGCGGGTTCCACTCGCTGGGCCGCACCTCTTACTTCGGCGGGTTCGAATCGGCGCAGCCCGGATTCTGCGACCTCTGCCGCGAGAGCTACGGGGCCAAGGCGCTGTTCGACCTTGAAGCGGGGTACCGCTTCGGCCAGGTGGACCTGTCGGTGGGCGTGCGGAACCTGTTCGACACCTATCCGGATTCGCCGAGCTCCGAGAGGCCTGTGGACAAGAAGGACCCAGAAGGGGACAAAGTAAAGGACTACAACGACAACTTCGGGACCTTCCCCTGGGCGGCGGCGTCGCCGTTCGGCTATAACGGTCGCTACATCTACACCCGGGCGGCGATCCGCTTGGATTGGTGAGCTAGAGGAGGGAAGACCAGGTCGGACTGGACGATCTGACGATCAACGCCGAAGAACTCGCCGCGAATTTGGCGCGCTAGCCGGAGCGCTCAGTCTCGGCGCCCGCGGCTGCCGTCCGCCCACGGCTCGTAGAGCCCGAAGGTGCGCATCTGGTTCCCGAGATCCGTGGTCCGCACCAGCACCTCGATCTCGGCGCGAGTCTGACGCTTCCAGTTGACCTCGACCTCGGCAAACCCGTAGACCAGCGCTGCCACGATCGCCGCGTTCAAACGTAACTCCTGCCCGTCGCACTCGTGCAGCTGGTCGGAGCGCGCGTGGTAGTTGGGGCCGTAGGTCGCGTTCTCCTGATTGGCCACCAGGTTGGCCACGCCTTCCAGCATGAAGTCGAAGTTGTCGGTGCCGACAATCGGTATGTTGAAATGCTGGAACGGGCCGAGCCCTTTAACCGGCTCGAGCACCTTCTCGAGGACCGGGATCAGCTCCGCACGCCCGTTAGTGAAGAAGCCGGTGATGCCGCCGCAGCCGATGTCGATCGAGCCGGCCATGACGTGCCGGTCCAGCTCGGCGGCGTGTGAACCCGTGTAGCGATGTGAGCCGACCAGACCCATCTCCTCACCGTTCCAGAGGGCGAAGCGGATCGTGCGCGCCGGCCGCAGGTCGAGCCGCTTCATCTGCCGGGCGATGTCGATCAACAGGACGACGTTTGCGCCGTTATCGAGCACGCCCGTGCCCAGGTCCCAGGAGTCGAGGTGCGCCCCGATGACGACGATCTCTTCCGGCTTCCGCGTGCCGCGCAGCTCGCCGATCACGTTGTAGCTCTCGTAGGCGGGTCCCGACTCGATCTCGAGGCTCACGGTCAGGCCGAGCGGAATACCGCGCCGTAGGAGGCGCTGCGCCCGTCGCGCGGCGTTACGCTCCATGACGAGCATCGGTCGATCAGTCGTCAAGCCCGTCGAGCTGATCTGCCGGTAGAGCATGTTGTTGGGCCGCGACCCCATGTAGACCACGCCGGCCGCACCGGCGGCGAGAGCCCGGCGCTCGATCGACGCCGCCTGCGTGTACTCGACGAACAGCCCCGGGATGTCGGTCAACAACGAAGTCTCGACCAGCAAGAAGACGTCCGCGGCTTCGTCGCCCAGCCGCTCCAGCTCCGCGGCGCTCCCCGTACCCGCGTCCAGCAGGGGCCGCGTCAAGCCGCCGGCCGGCGTCCCCACCGAGTACGGCATCGCCGCCACGCGAGCGCCGAACTGGACGCCCTCGCCCCGCAGCACGGCCCGCGCCGTTCGCTCCAGCCAGAGAACGGGGCGGCGCTCAAGCAGATGGCCGGCGCCAGGCTCAGCGTGATCAGGGTCGAACTTGGCACGAGGGCCTCCTCTGCTGCGGGTCTATCGAGCAGTCGCGGGGCTCCGGTCGAGTGCCGGCGCGCCTTCTTTAGCGAACCAGGGGGTGGTGAGCTTGAAGATCTTCCGTCCGCTCAACGCCTGCGGTTTCGAGCGGACTGTGAAGTTCCCACCAAGCCCGGGCGCGCTCCTGGGTCCAGGGCTCTCTGAGATCGATCGCGCTGAGCCGGTCACCGAGCACGTCGGCCGAGCCCGGCCGAGCCGCCTTCTCCTTGCGCAGGCATTCGAGGATCAGCTGGTCGAGCGCGGGCGGCACCTCGAGCTCGGTGAATTTGGACGGCGGCTCCGGCTCTTTCTGAACATGCTGCACCAGCATGCCGACCGGCGTGGAAGATTCGAACACAGTACGGCCGGTGAGGAGCCAGAACCCGACACAGGCCAGGGAGTAGAGGTCGCTCCGGGCGTCGATCGCATCACGGTCGGCCGTGGCCCCCTCGGGCGATCCGTAGGCGGGTGTGCCAGCGAAGGTGCCCACCGCCGTGAGCTCCACGTCGCGCTCCGACTCTTTGCCTACATGCTTCACCAGTCCGAAGTCCAGCACTTTCGTGAAGTCGTACTCGCGGCCATACCGGCAGATGAAGATGTTGCCCGGCTTGATGTCCCGGTGCACCATGCCGTGGCCGTGGGCCTCGGCGAGCGAATGGCAGGCCTGACGGAGGATGTGGACCACGCGCTCGGCCGGCATCGGGCCGTACTTCTCCACCGCTCGCTGAAGACTCAGGCCATCCAGCAGCTCCATCACATAGTAGAACGATCGCTGATCGGTGAAGCCGAAATCGTAGACCACGACGGTGTGCGGTGAGCGCAGCTCGGCGGTCGCCTGCACCTCGCGCTCGAAGCGATGGACCGCGCTGCCCGGCGTATGGCCCGGCGTGCTGGCGCCTGCATCGCGGCGGACAAGCTTGATCGCCGCCGGTCGCGCCAGCATTTGATGCTCGGCCTTCCACACCTCGCCCATGCCGCCTTCGCCCAGCTTGTCGATCAGTCGGTAACTGCCCATCCGGCGCGCCTCGCTGATATGGCAGCCGTAGCCCCAGACGATGCGCGCCGCGACGATCGCCATGGCGGCGCAGACGTAGTTGGGGAGCACCAGGTCGACCAGCGCGGCCGCATCGACACCGGCCGCGGCGAAGGGGACGCCCTGCGCCGCCAGCACCAGCAGCACGAAGGGCCGCACGGAGGCGGAGGCGAGCGCCGCGAGCGCCGCCTTGCCCGGCGTGGCGGGCACGATCAGGGCGAACACGACGATCCAGGGGCAGGTCCAGGAGATGCCGGTGACCGCGAACGTCCCGTCTTCAGGCCAGAGGCCGAAGGTCGGCCACCACAAGAGGTCGATCTCGATGCCGACGGCTCCGACGACTTCGTAGATCAGGCCGAGGCTGAGCAGGCGATAAGGGTTCAGCCGACCGCTGATGGCCACAGCGAAGACCAACAGCGAAACGCCGATGAAGACGCCAGCTACTACATCGGGATGGAGAATGGCCGCCGGTCCCCACTCCCGGGGAAAGTCCTCGAGCAGTCGCGAGGCGCCGTAGAGGAGCGCGTAGGCGGCCGCGTAGGCGAACGAGATGAAACCGAGCCGCTGGCCGGCCCTAGCCGCCAGATCTGGGGGCAGACCCAGCGACGCCGCCACAGCGGGATCCACACCGGGGGGGCAGGCTTCCGGTCTGCCGAGGACTTCCGGTCTCAAGACGCGTCCTTCCAGCCGGTACGTGGGACTGGGTCGGTTGGGCGCCTCAAAGATAGGCGATGAGGGTGGGGCAGTGAAGCGGGCCGCCCTGGCCGACCGCGCTCAAGCGCTCAGGCCCCGTGAGCCGTGTTGACGGGGCGCCCCCGGCGGGGCTAATCAATGCCACTCAGCCATTCGGCCCCCTAGCCACGATCACCCCCTGGGAGAGGTGAGGATGCAGGCGCAGCCGCTCTTCGACGATCTGATCGGCGTTTTGACGGTGATCACGATGATCCCGGTCGTTTTCATCTGGCTGGAGAAGAGGACGAAGTGGAAGATCTTCGATATCCTGCCTGCGATCATCTGGATCTTCCTTACGCCGATCTTCCTGAGCAACCTGAGCGTTGTGGGCAACCTGCCCAGCGTAATCCCGAGGTCGAGCCCGATCTACGGGGCGTTCCGGTCTTTCGCGGTGCCGATGTTTATCGTGCTGATGCTGCTTGACATCAACATCAAGGAAGTGATCAAGGTGGCCTGGCGCGGAGCGGGGGTTTTGGTGCTCGGTGCCATCGGGATCGTGGCGGGTGCGGTCGTCTCGTTCTGGATGTTCCGGAGCGGGTTGCCGGCCGACACCTGGCGCGGCTACGGCGCGCTGGCGGGGAGCTGGATCGGCGGGACCGGCAACCTGGCCGCCGTTGCCGAGAGCCTCGACACGCCCGGCGAGATGGTGGGCATGGTCGTGTTGGTGGACAATTTCGTCTACGTCGTGTACTTCCCAATCATCCTTACCTGCAAGCGTTGGGCGGACACGTTCAACCGCTTCAGTCGTGTGTCGAAGGCGCAGCTCGACCACTTCGAACAGGCCACGGCGGAGATCGAACAGAAGACCCACGAGGTGCATTTCAAGGACCTGCTGACGCTCGTCGGTTGGTCGTTCACCGCCATGCTGGTCAGCAACGCGCTCGCCGCTCTCGTGCCCGAGGTGCCGCCGGTGCTGACCGAGCGGACCTGGGCGATCCTCTTCGTGACGACGATCGGGATCGCGATGTCCGGTACGGCGCTCAGCAAGATACCGGGCACGATGCCGCTCGCCATGATGCTGACTTACATCTACATGACGATGATGGGCGCGCAGGCCGACTTGACTAAGATCGGCGGAGCGCAGTGGTTCCTGGTGGCAGGCTTCGTCTGCATCGCGGTCCACTTCGTCTTCGTCGTGCTCGGGGCGCGGCTGTTCCGGATCGACGTGAGCATGGCGGCCGTCTCGAGCGTGGCGGCGGTGGGCGGTGCCGCCTCGGCACCGGTGGCGGCGGCCTACCATCGCGAGGAGCTGGTGCCGATCTCGATCATGCTGGCCCTGCTGGGCTACGCCCTGGGCAACTACCTGGGCGTCGCCACGGCCTACTTCTGTAACCTGCTAACCTGACGAGGGGAACGTCATGTCAAGCCCGATCGCCGGCCTGCAGCCTGAATCGGTCTGGAAGTATTTCGCGGAGATCAGCCGCATCCCTCGCTGCTCGGGGAACGAGAGACGGATCGCGGACTACGTGCTGGAGACGGCGAAACAGCTGGGTCTGGAGGCCCGGCAGGACCGCGCCATGAACGTCGTGGTGCGTAAGCCGGCGTCGCGTGGTCGTGAGGGCGCGCCGAGCGTCTGCTTGCAGGGCCACCTCGACATGGTCTGCGAGAAGAATAAGGATGTGGAGCACGACTTCGGAACGGACCCGATCGAGATCGTTCGCGAGGGGAACGTGCTGAGGGCGAAGGGCACGACGCTGGGCGCGGACAACGGGATCGCGGTGGCGACGAACCTGGCAATCATGGCGGACAGATCGCTTGAGCACGGGCCGCTCGAGTTCCTCTTCACGGTCGATGAGGAGACGGGGCTCACGGGCGCGGGGGCCCTCAAGCCGGGTTTTCTCGAGAGCAAGATCCTCATCAACCTGGACTCGGAGGAGGAGGGCGCGCTCTACGTGGGCTGTGCCGGCGGCCGGGACACGAAGGGGAGCTGGCGGCTCGAGCGGACGCGGGCGCCGGCGGGTTCGTCGCCGCTCCGCCTCAAGGTGGCGGGGCTTCGGGGCGGCCACTCGGGCCTCGAGATCGATAAAGGTCGCGGAAACGCGATCAAGGCGCTGGCCCGCGTGCTCTCCGCGCTGCAGGGGCTCGGCGCGCGCCTGGCGCAGATCGAGGGCGGCAACAAGCGGAACGCGATCCCGCGCGAGGCGGAGGCGCTGCTCTTCGTCCCGAAACAGAGCTCGCGCAAGGTGAGGACGCTCGTTCAGGGCTTCAACTCGGCGATCAAGGCCGAGCTGGCGACGGTCGATCCCGATCTGTCGATCACGCTCGAGGATGTCGCCGACGACCCCGCGCGCCGCGTGCTGAAGAGAGGGGACCAGGAGCGGTTGCTGCGCACGCTTCTGGCGCTGCCACACGGCGTCACGAAGATGAGCGCCGACATCCCCGGGCTGGTCGAGACGTCGACCAACCTCGCGGTCATATCGAGCCAGGATGGCCAGGTCACGCTGGAGACAAGTCAGCGAAGCTCGGTGGCCTCGGAGATGCAGGAGATCGTCCAGACGGTCGTCGCGATCCTCGAGCTGGCCGGCGCCTCGGTGGTTCAGGAGGCCGGCTATCCGGGCTGGAAGCCCGACATGGGCTCCGCGGTCCTGGCCGTCGCGCGGTCGACCTATGCGGAGCTCTTCGGCCGGGAGCCCGAGGTGAAGGCCGTACACGCCGGACTCGAGTGCGGGATCATCGGCGAGACGTACCCGGGCATGGACATGGTCTCCTTCGGGCCGACGCTGCTCGAGGTCCATTCGCCGGACGAGATGATCTACATCGATACGGTAGAACGCTTCTGGGACTTTTTGCTGGCCCTGTTGAAGAACGTTCACTGAGGGATTCCCGGCGTGACAGGCGAAGACCGTCTCCTGCTTTCGAAAGCCGGCGAAGCGCTGACTCTTCCGGGCAAGCCGAGCAGCGTGCCGTCCGGCCTGCCCCTCAGCCTGCTGCGTCAGTCCTCGCAACGCCTCCGAATCGTCAGCCTGGTGTTGTTCATGGTGACCCTATTCGGCTGGGTTGGGAGCAACTTCTTGGAGGGCGAGCTCGTGCAGGAGCTGCAGAGGCCGATGGACTACGTGGCGCCAGTGGTGATGCTCATCGCCTCGGGCGTCGTCTACATCGTCGCGCGACGCGCCTGGCTCTCTCCCTCCGGGATCATCAACGCGGGCCTGGCCTACGAAGTCATCATCAGCTTCTGCATTCCCATCTCCACCTACTGGGGCACGTTTTACGGCTTGAGTGGCGAGCGGTTGACCGCCGACCTGGTCGGCCTCTCCGGCGTGGCAGTTTGGATGCTCTTCTTCACCGTGCTCGTGCCGAGCAAGCCGCGGAGCGCACTGATCGCGCTGACGCTCTCGGGTGCCGCGGTCCCGATCACAATCGCGGCGTTCATCAAGATCGGGAACGCGCCCCCGGTGCCGCCTTTGAACTTCGCGTTCATCTTCGTGCTGCCCTACGCCACGGTCGTGCTT
Source organism: uncultured Gemmatimonadota bacterium (assembly GCA_964347085.1). Lineage (GTDB taxonomy): Bacteria > Gemmatimonadota > Gemmatimonadetes > Palauibacterales > KS3-K002 > CAYFXF01. The sequence goes on from CAYFXF010000051.1 coordinate 7,519, forward strand.
ATCGCCTACATCGCGGCCCGGGTCATCTACGGGCTGGGCCGTGAAGTGCGTCGCGCGCAGGAGATGGGGAGCTACGAGCTGCTCAGCCTGATCGGCAGGGGCGGAATGGGTGAGGTCTGGCGCGCCCGACACCAGATGCTGGCGCGGCCGGCCGCGATCAAGCTGATCCGGCGCGATGCACTCGGCGCGGACGCGAGCTCGCTGGAAACCGCATTGGCTCGCTTCGAGCGGGAGGCGCACGTGACCGCAGGGCTGCAGTCACCGCACACCGTCGGATTGTACGACTTCGGCGTGAGCGACGAGGGGTCGCTTTACTACGTGATGGAACTCTTGGACGGCATCGACCTCGAGTCGCTGGTGCGCCGCTTTGGGCCGCTCCCGGCCGAGCGGGCCGTGCACATCCTGCGCCAGGTATGCCTCTCCCTGGGCGAAGCGCACCGCCGGGATCTCATCCATCGGGACATCAAGCCCGCGAACATCTATCTCTGCGAGCGCGCTTTCGAGCCTGATTACGTGAAGGTCCTCGACTTCGGTCTGGCCAAACACAGCTCGACCTACGCGGCGCGGGACGAGATCTCGGTGACCGATACGGCGACGGTGCCCGGGACGCCCGCCTACCTCGCCCCGGAGACGGTGCTCGGCAAGCCGGTCGACGGACGGGCAGACCTCTACGCGCTCGGCTGCGTGGCGTTCTGGTTACTGACGGGCCGGCGTGTGTTCGAAGAGGAGACCGCCGTCGCCACCATCCTGGCGCACACCAGCGCCACTCCGGACTTCCCGAGCGCCTGCAGCGAGATGCCGATCCCGGCCAGCCTGGACGCTCTCGTGCTCGCCTGCCTGGCCAAGGACCCGGCGGACCGTCCGGACACAGCCGAGGAGCTGGCGCGGAACCTCGACGCGATCGAGCTGGATGCGCCGTGGACGGCGGATCGCGCGGCCGCGTGGTGGGAAACGCACCGACCCACCGACTCGTAGCCGGTGGGAAGAGGGGTTGGTCATTTCGCCGCGACGAGCACCAGTCGCGCCGCCGCCTGATCGTAGGGCGCGCCGCTCAGGCTGCCGAACGTCTCCACCTGCCCGTAGCCAGAGGCCTCAAAGAGACTGGCCAGCTCGAAGGCCGAGTAGAGACGGTACGCCACATTGAACTCACGCCGCTCGCCGTCCTTGAACTGAATCCAGCGATTCGACATCCAGCACCACGAACCCTGGATCTCACGCTCGAACAGCCAGAGCTCGCCATCTCGTTCCTGCCAGTCGCGGGCCTGAAAGATCCGCGCCAGGTTCTCCTTGCCCATCAGGTCGAGGAGCACCTTTCCGCCGGGCCGTAAGGAGGCGTGGATGTGCTGCACCACGCGGAGGTCGTCGTTTCGATCCTCGAAGTAGCCGAAGGAGGTCAAGAGGTTCAGCACACAGTCGAACGCCTCGGAGCGTACAAAATCCCGCATGTCGCTCTCCACCCACTCGATCTCGAGCCCCGCCTCGGCAGCACGACGCGCGGCCTCGGCGAGGAAGTGCTTGCTGCGATCGACGCCGGTCACACTGAAGCCGCGGCGCGCCAGCTCGATGGAATGCCGGCCTGGGCCACAGCAGAGATCGAGAACCTTGGCCGGTGGCTCTAGTTTCAGCAGCGCGACAGTCTGATCGACCTCCTCTACCGCCTTCTCCCAGCGCGCGGGGTCGAACATCCAGCTTTGGGTCGCGGCCCAGAGAGCGTCATCATCGTACCAGGGCATTCTTGCACTGCCTTGTTTCGACGGAAAAGAGAGTTAGCCGGCGGCCGCACCCTCGCTGACGATTCGGCGGTCCGCGATCAGCGTCGCCTTGATGTAGTCGCGGTTGAGCCGCGCGATCGTGTCCACGGTGATCCCCTTCGGGCAGACGGCCTGGCACTCCTTGTGGTTCGTGCAGTTGCCGAACCCCTCCAGGTCCATCTGCTCGATCATCCGCTTCACGCGCCGGTAACGCTCCGGCTGCCCCTGGGGCAACAGCCCCAGGTGGGCCACCTTGGCCGCGGTGAACAGCATGGCCGAGGCGTTCGGGCAGGCGGCGACACAGGCGCCGCAGCCGATGCAGGCCGCCGCGTCCATCGCCAGGTCGGCGTTCTCCTTGGGGATCGGGATCGCGTTCGCGTCCGGCGCAGAGCCCGTTGGGGCGCTGATGTAACCGCCGGCCGCGATGATCCGGTCGAAAGCGCTCCGATCGACGATCAGGTCCTTGACCACAGCGAACGCCCGGGCGCGCCAAGGCTCGATCCAGAGCGTGTCGCCGTCCTTGTAGGTGCGCATGTGGAGCTGGCACATCGTCGTGCGCTCGCGCGGACCGTGCGCCCGGCCGTTGACCACCACGCCGCAGGTCCCGCAGATCCCCTCACGACAGTCGTGGTCGAAGGCGACCGGGTCTTCGCCCTTGAGGGTGAGGTGCTCGTTCAGGACGTCGAGCATCTCGAGAAACGACATGTCGGGGCTCACATCGTCGATCTCGTACACCACGAAGCGACCCTTGGAGCTCGCGTCCTTCTGACGCCAGATGTGCAGAGTGAGCTTCATTACTTGTAGCTCCGTTGCGCGAGTTCCACGCACTCGAAAGTCAGCGGCTCGACGTTGCGGATCGGCTTCGCCCCCTCGCCGGTGTACTCCCACGCCGCCACGTGCGCGAAGTTCGCGTCGTCGCGCAGCGCCTCGCCTTCTTCCGTCTGGTACTCCTCGCGGAAATGTGCGCCGCACGACTCCTCGCGCTCCAGCGCGTCCAGGCACATGAGTTCGCCGATCTCCAGAAAGTCGGCGACGCGCCCGGCGTACTCCAGCACCTGGTTGAGCTCGTGGCCGTCTCCGGGGACGATCGCGTTCTCCCAGAACTCCTCGCGCAGGGCCGGGATCTTCTCGAGCGCCGTCTCCAAGCTCCCTCGCGTGCGCGACATGCCACAGTGCTCCCACATGATCTGGCCCAGCTCGCGATGGATGGACGTCACGGTGCGGCGGCCGCGCAGCGCGAGCAGACGGTTGACGCGCTCCGCGACGCCCGCCTTGGCCGCCTGCGTCTCCGGATGGTCCTCGCTCAGCGGCTCGAAGCTATGGCGCGCCAGATAGTCGCCGATCGTGTAGGGTATGACGAAGTAGCCGTCGGCGAGCCCCTGCATGAGCGCGCTGGCGCCGAGCCGGTTCGCGCCGTGGTCGGAGAAGTTCGCCTCGCCGATCACGTGGAGCCCGGGGATCGTGCTCATCAAGTTGTAGTCGACCCAGAGGCCGCCCATCGTGTAGTGGGTGGCCGGATAGATGCGCATCGGCACCG
>CAYFXF010000052.1:0-2498 GCA_964347085.1 uncultured Gemmatimonadota bacterium
GGGGGTTCATCGGCGGGTCGATGGGCTCGGTGGTGGGCGAGAAGATCGCGCGTGTCGCCGAGCGGGCGCTGGACGACCGTCAGCCGCTCGTCATGGTCTCCGCCTCAGGCGGCGCCCGGATGATGGAGGGCGTGCTCTCCCTGATGCAGATGGCGAAGACCTCGAGCGCGCTCGGGCGGCTGCATCAGGAACGCTTGCCTTACATCTCGATCTTGACCAACCCGACGACCGGCGGCGTGACCGCGTCGTTCGCCATGCTGGGCGATGTCATCATTGCGGAGCCCGGCGCGCTGATCGGCTTCGCCGGCCCGCGCGTGATCGAGCAGACGATCGGCCAGGAGCTGCCCGAGGGTTTCCAGCGCTCCGAGTTCCTGCTCGAGCACGGTATCATCGATCTGGTCGTGCCGCGCCCCGCCTTGAAGCCCGCGGTCTCCCGGCTGCTCGGCCACCTGACGGACGGCCGCGTCGAGTAAGCGTCCCGGGCCGCCGCGCGCCCTTCAGACGCGATCCCCGCCCTCCCAGCCCTATCGGGGCACCCGCTCCCACTTATTATTAGGCGCCATGAACCCAACGCTCGCCTCAAGCGCGGCGGTACAGCCGTAGTGCCGACGCACGCGGTCATGAGCGGCGCCGATCTGTCAGAGCTGCTCGGTCTCGCACCGACCGGGGAGATCCGCTGGGGGCTGGGGCGCGTCCGCAGCATGCTGGGTCGGGTAGGCCAGCCGCACATGGCGTTCCGCTCGATTCACGTGGGCGGGACGAACGGCAAGGGCTCGGTCGCGGCCATGGTGGCGGGGATACTGGGTAGCGCGGGGTACCGGGTCGGTCTCTACACCTCACCGCACCTGGTCAGCTTCAGCGAGCGGATCCGGTTGGGGGGCCGGCCGCTGCCCGATGAGCTGCTGGCCGGCGGGGCGCGCCGGCTCCGACCGGCCGCGGAGGAGGTCGGTGCCACATTCTTTGAATCGGCCACGGCGCTGGCCTTCCTCTGCCTCGCCGAGGCCGACGTCGAGTTCGTCGTCGCGGAGGTGGGTCTCGGCGGCCGCCTCGACGCGACCAACGTCCTGCTGCCCGAGGTGGCGGCGATCACCAACATCGCCTGGGATCATTCGGACTACTTGGGTCACAGCCTCGCGGCCATCGCCGGCGAGAAGGCGGGGATCGCCAAGCCGGGCATCCCGCTGGTACTAGGTCGACTCGACCCAGAAGCCGGACGCATCGTGCGGGCGCGGGCCGAAGCCGCGGGCGCCCCGCTGCGCCAGCTCGGCTACGATGCGGCCGTGCGTCGGATCCGCATCGGTCGCGAGCGCACGGAGCTGGAGTACGTCGGACCCTGGAGCCCGGAGCCGATCCAGCTCAGCTGTCCGCTGCTGGGCGGGCACCAGGCCTGGAACGCCGGGTTGGCCGCTCTCGTCGCCCAATGCTTGCCCGAGCCCTGGCGGCCGGGCGCGGCCGAGATCCGGTCCGGGATCGCGGGGGTGAACTGGCCGGGCCGTCTGCAGCTGGAGTCGCGCGGCGGTCGGCTCTGGGTGCTCGACGTCGCTCACAACCTCGTTGCGGTCGAGGCGCTGACGCAGGCGCTCAGCAGCCTCGACCTGCCGCGCCCGCTCGCCCTGGTGCTGGCGATCCTGGGCGACAAGCCCTGGGCCGAGATGTTGCCGCCGCTGCTGGCGCTCGCCGACTACGCCGTCTTCACGGTGGCGCCCAGCTCACCGCCGGAGCGTCGCTGGAACGCCCCCGCCGTGGCGGCCAGCGTCGCCGGCTACCCAGTCGAGGTCATCGAGGACTTCCAGCGTGCGCTCGAGCGCGCCACGGCGGATGCGGCTACCGTCGTGGTGACCGGCTCGAATCACACGGTCGGCGATGCGATGCGCGAGCTCGATATCCCGGTCAACTTGCTGGTCGCGACGGGGCGCGGATAAATTCGCAGTGGTGGAACTCAAGGGTTTGCCGGGGTTTAGGGACTTCTATCCAGAAGAGCTGGCCGCACGCTCGTACCTGTTCGGCATCTGGCGGGACGTCGCGCGGCGCTACGGGTTCGAGGAGTACGACGGTCCACCGCTCGAGCCGCTCGAGATCTACACCCGAAAATCGGGCGAGGAGATCGTCCAGCAGCTGTACGAGTTCGAGGACAAAGGCGGACGTCGCGTCGCGCTGCGCCCGGAGATGACGCCGACTCTGGCGCGAATGGTCGGAGCTCACGCGCGCGCGCTCCGCAAGCCGGTACGCTGGTTTTCGCTGCCGCAGCTCTTCCGCTACGAGCGGAAGCAGCGCGGGCGCTTGCGCGAGCACTTCCAGCTCAACATGGACATACTCGGCGAGTCCGATGTGCTCGCCGATGCCGAGCTGTTAGCTGCGGCGATCGACGTGATCCGGGCCACCGGCCTGGACGCGAGCCAGGTCCGCGCCCGCGTGTCGGACCTGCGCACCTTCTCGGTGGACGAGGGTTCGAGCTACGACCAGGTCAAGGAGATCACCATCGACCGTGAAGGGAATCC
>CAYFXF010000052.1:2508-4004 GCA_964347085.1 uncultured Gemmatimonadota bacterium
GTCCGACTCAAGTCAGAGCCCGGGTGTCGGACCGGCGGGTGCTGGCGGCGATCTTCCGCGAGCTGGGCGTGGCGGAGGCCAGGCTGGAGCCGGTCTACGAGGTGGTCGACCGGCTAGAGCGCGAGCCGCAGAGCCGGCTGGCTGAGCGGCTCGCCGATTTGGGGCTCGCCGCGGAGGTGATCGAGGGTATCTTCCGCGCCACACGGCTGCGCGGTATCGCAGAGCTGCGTCGCGAGTTCGGCGGGGTGGCGAGCGTCGCCGAGCGGATCGACGAGCTCGATCGATATCTCGATCACCTGGCCGATCTGGGGGTCGCGGAGTTCGTTGATGTCGATCTGTCGGTCGTGCGCGGACTGGCATACTACACCGGCATCGTGTTCGAACTCTGGGACGCACGTCGCGAGCTGCGTGCGATCTGCGGTGGCGGACGTTACGACGACCTGCTGCAGCTGGTCGCGGGCATGCAGATGCCGGCGCTCGGGTTCGGGATGGGCGACGTCGTGCTGGTTGAGCTGTTGAACGACCACGCGCTCTTGCCGGAGCCGCAGGCGTCGCTCGATTGCTTCGTGGCCTGGCTGGGCGCCGAGGCGCGGCGACGGGCGCTGCAGGCGGCCCAGTCGCTCAGGGCAGCAGGCCTCTCCGCGGTGTACGAGTTCGGTGAGCGCAGGCTCGGCAACCAGCTGAAGAGCGCGGACGCGGTCGGTGCACGCTGGGCGGTGATCATCGGTCCGCAGGAGGTCGAGGCGGGTGAGGCTCGGGTGCGTGACATGGCGAGCGGCGACGAACGAGTCCTGACTTTGGGCGAGCTGGCGGGCGCGCTGGCGAGTCAGCGTGGCGAGGGTCGCGGCCCGTGACCGAAGTGAGCGAGAGCGCACGCCCGGCTGGTGTTCGAGCGACACCGGAACTCCAGGTTCCCGGACTCCTGGAGCGCGGACTCGCGACCGCTTGGGGTCGGCTCGCCCCGCTGAGCGTCGGTGCCGTGGCGGCGGCCGCGGCGATCGTGGCGGGCAGCGTTCTCATCCGCGGAACGCTTGCCCGGCGCCCCTGGCTCTGGGGCTGGCTCGCGACGGCCGCCCTGTTGCCCGTGGGCCTCTCACTCGCCGCCGCGCGGTCGGAGGGTGAGGCCGATAATCCGGAGCCGGGCGCAGAGCGGGGCAGAGCCGCCGAGGAGTCGAAGATAGCCGATGACGCGTGAGGGGAAGCGATGGCGGAAGAGAAGAAGCTGACACCGCGCAGCGAGGATTTCTCCGCCTGGTACAACGGTGTCGTGCAGCGGGCCGAGCTCGCCGGATACTCCCCGGTCCGCGGCTGCATGGTCATCCGGCCGCACGGCTACGCCATCTGGGAGCTCTTGCAGTCGGCCCTGGACCGGATGTTCAAGGCGACCGGTCATCAGAACGCCTATTTCCCGCTCTTCATCCCGGAGAGCTTCCTGAAGAAAGAAGCCGAGCACGTCGAAGGTTTCGCACCGGAGACGGCGCTCGTGACGCACGGGG
>CAYFXF010000052.1:4067-9713 GCA_964347085.1 uncultured Gemmatimonadota bacterium
AGCCGCTGGTCGTGCGTCCGACCTCGGTAGCGATCATCTGGCCGATCATGGCCAACTGGATCAACAGTTACCGGGACCTGCCGGTGCTGATCAACCAGTGGGCGAACGTGGTGCGCTGGGAGATGCGCACGCGGCCGTTTCTACGCACGCTGGAGTTCCTCTGGCAGGAAGGTCATACGGCGCACGCCAGCGAGGATGAGGCGGAAGCCGAGGCGCGGCTGATCCTCGACATCTACCGGGAGTTCATGGAAGAGTGGATGGCGATGCCGCCGGTCACGGGCCTGAAGGCGGAGTGGGACAAGTTCGCGGGCGCGTTGCGGACCTACGCCTGCGAGGCGCTAATGCAGGACAACTGGGCTTTGCAGGCGGGCACGACGCACTTCCTCGGCCAGAACTTCGCGCGCGCGTTCGACGTCACCTACCAGACGGAATCGGGCGAACACGACTACGTCTGGAGCACGTCGTGGGGTGTCTCGACGCGCCTGCTGGGCGGCCTGGTGATGACGCACAGCGACGATCTCGGCCTGGTGCTGCCGCCCAAGCTGGCACCGATCCAGGCGGTGATCGTCCCGATCTGGAAGTCGGACGACGAGCGGAGCCAGGTGCTGGAGGCGGCGGCGCGCGTGGCGGCGCGGCTCGAACCCGAACTTCGCGTCAAGCTGGACGACCGGGACACGCTGAACCCGGGGGCGAAGTACTACGAGTGGGAAGGGAAGGGGGTGCCGGTCCGCATCGAGATTGGACCGAAGGATCTGGTCAAGCAGCAGGTGGTAACGGCACGCCGCTTCGTGGGGGGCGGGGCCCCGCGCAAGGCCGCCGTCCCCGAGGAGGGGCTAGCGGCGCGGCTGGCGGAGCAGCTGGACGAGATCCAGGCGGCCCTCTTTGAGGCGGCGCTTCAGCGCCGGGAGCAGTACTCCTACCGTGGCATCGCCGACTACGAGGAGTTCAAGCGCATCGTGGCCACGACGGGTGGGTTCATCTACACTGGCTACTGCGGTGCGGAGGAATGTGAGGCGCGCGTCAAGGTGGACACGAAGGCGACGATCCGGGTGATACCGGACGAGGGGTTCCGGAGCGCCGAGCGGCCGGACCGCTGCATCTGCGGCGGCGAAGCGGTGGACGAGGTGGTCTGGGCCAGGGCCTACTAGAGCCTCGCCGACCGCCCGCCGCGTTGGGCTAGAGCATGAGGCGTCAGAGAGGGCAGGCGATCCAGGATGAGATCCGGCCGAAAGACCGGATCCTCATCCTCGACTATGGCTCGCAGTACACGCAGCTCATCGCACGGCGCATCCGTGAAGAGCGCGTCTATTGCGAGATCCATCCGCCCACCCGTTCGCCCGACTGGATCCGGGCCTGGGGCCCGAGCGGCCTTGTCCTCTCCGGCGGTCCCTCCAGCGTCTACGACAGCCGCGTGCCGACGGTCGAGGCCGAGCTGCTCGAGCTCGACCTGCCCCTGCTCGGGATCTGCTACGGGATGCAGCTGATCGCGCAACTGTCGGGCGGCGCGGTCGAGGGCGCGGCCAAGCGCGAGTACGGGCGAGCCGAGCTCAGAGTCCTCCAGCCGGACGACATGTTCGACGGCTTCGAGCGCGGCGAGCAGACGACCGTCTGGATGAGCCATGGGGATCGTGTCGAGGTTGCGCCTCCGGGCTTCGAGGTGCTCGGCGCCACGGAGACCGTCCCGGTGGCCGCCTTCCGGGCCGTTGATCGGCCGGTCTTCGGCGTGCAGTTCCACCCTGAGGTGGCGCACACGCCGCGGGGCGGCGAGATGATCTCGAACTTCCTGTTCCGGGTCTGCGGTTGCGAGCCGACCTGGACGGCCGGCTCGTTCATCGAGACGCACGTGGCGGCGATCCGCCGCCAGGTCGGGCGCCGGGGGCGCGTGATCTCCGCACTCTCCGGCGGCGTCGATTCCTCGGTGGCGACCGTTCTCGTGCACCGCGCGGTGGGTGAACGCCTGACCTGCATCTTCGTCGACACCGGTCTGTTGAGGAAAGGCGAGCGCGATTGGGTGGCCCGCACGTTCCGTCAGCATCTCGGGATCGATCTGCGTGTGGTCGACGCGGCCGACGTGTTCCTCGAGCGTCTGGCTGGGGTCGAAGATCCAGAGGAGAAGCGGCGCACCATCGGGCACACGTTCATCGATGTGTTCGAGGGTGAAGCCCGGAGAATCGGGGACGACGTCGAGTTCCTGGTGCAGGGCACGCTCTATCCCGATGTGATCGAGTCGCTCTCCGTGCGTGGGCCGTCCGACACGATCAAGACCCATCACAATGTCGGCGGTCTGCGGCCGGATCTGCCCTTCCAGCTGATCGAGCCGCTGCGCGAGCTGTTCAAAGATGAGGTTCGGCAGGTGGGCCGCGAACTCGGGCTGCCGGAGGAGCTGGTGGGCCGGCATCCCTTCCCCGGGCCGGGTCTCGCGGTGCGCGTGCTCGGTGACGTGACCCGGGAACGGCTCGAGGTGTTGCGCGAGTCGGACGCCATCTACCTGGAAGAGATCCGTGCAGCCGGCCTCTACGACGAGATCTGGCAGGCGTTCGCCGTCTTGCTCCCCGTACACTCGGTGGGGGTGATGGGCGACGGTCGGACCTACGAAAACGTCGTCGCCCTGCGGGCGGTGACAAGCCTGGACGGGATGACCGCGGACTGGTTCCAGTTCCCGCACGACGTGCTCGCCCGCATCGCGACCCGCATCATCAACGAGGTACCGGGGATCAATCGGGTCTGCTACGACGTCAGCTCGAAGCCGCCGGCGACGATCGAATGGGAGTGAACGTGGCCGGTGTCGACCTGCGCGTTCTGGTGACCTACCTGGACGATTATCTCGATGTTGCCGGCGTGCCCGATTATCCGGACGCCGCCAACGGGCTGCAGGTCGAGAACCGCGGGCGGGTCTCCCGGATCGCCGCCTGCACCGACGCCTGTCAGGCGACGATCGACGCCGCGGCCGAGCGGGGCGCCGACCTGCTCCTCGTGCACCACGGTCTCTTCTGGGGCAAGGGCTTGCGGCCGCTGACCGACCGTAATTACCGACGCATCCGGGGTTTGATCAGCCACGACATCGCCGTCTACTCGGCGCACCTGCCCCTCGATGCGCACCCCGAGCTCGGCAACAACGCCCAGCTGGCCCGGGGGCTGGGGCTGCGCCCGTGCGGGCGCTTCGTTGAGTACGAGGGGTACCCGATCGGTCTCTGGGGCGAGCTGGCGATCGCGCGGCAGGACTTAAGTCGGCGGCTCGCGGAGCTGCTGGGGGCTGAACCCTATCTCATTCCCGCCGGACCCGAGCATCTGGAGCGGGTCGGCGTGCTGAGCGGAGGCGGCGCGGCGCACATCGGCGACGCCCGGCGCGCGGGGCTCGACACCCTGGTCACGGGTGAGGGGCCCCACCACAGCTACTTCGACGCGCAGGAGTGGGGGCTGAACGTCTTCTATGCCGGGCATTACGCCACGGAGACGCTGGGCGTGAAGGCGCTGGCGGCCCACCTGGCCGAGGTGTTCCGGCTCGACTGGGAGTTCATCGATCACCCGACGGGGCTCTAGGCGCGGGAGCGCGCTCGCGTCACCCCTCGTCGTCCATGGGCGGGGCCCGTTTCGGCGCGCTGTCCGGCGGAGCTTTGAGGCGTCTCTCGATCTCCAGCCAGACTTCGGACAGGTAGTCGGCGTCTCTGATGTGCTGACGCGCGAAGTCGAGCAGGTCCTGCTCGCCGATGCCGCGGCGCTCGAGGATGGCGCGGGCGCTGTCGAAGGCGGCCAGCGAGTCCGGCGCCTTGTCGGCGGTACGCAGGATCTCGACGTACGTGTCGATGTAGAGCTCGCGCGAGATGCCGTCCGCGGCGCGCCCCCGGCAGGCGGCCGCGATGAAGAGAGCGCTCAGGGCCAGCCCGGTCCCGAGCGCTCTCGTCAACGACCCCGGCATGGCGGACCTCAGCGCGCCGAGCGCGCCTCGGCGTTCGAGTAGCGGTAGAAGAACCACAGTACCAGCGGGAAGACCAGGAGTCCGATCAGGCCCTGCAAGGTCGTGTCTTGGACCAGCGTCGGCAGCGAGAAGTCGGCCACGATTAGTCCCGCGATCAGCACGCCCATCAGCGCTTCGCCCGCGACGAAGCCGGAGGCGACCAGGATCCCCGTGTTGGAGGCCCGCTCCATCGCCGCCTCGGGGTACTTCTTGCGGGCCAGCATGCCGTCGACCATCCACTTGAGCACGCCGCCGATGAAGATCGCGAACGTGCTGTAGAGCGGCAGGTACATCCCCACCGCCACCAGCATCGGCGAGGGCGAGCGGACCAGGATGAGCATGACGGCGAACAGCATCCCCGCCAGGAAGAGCGGCCAGACCATCTCGCCGGCGACGATCCCCTGACTGACCAGTGCCATCAGGCCGGCCTGCGGCGCCGGTAGCGCGATGTCCGGGTCGGCGCCGGGCGCGCCTGCGAAGCCGTACGCTTTGCCGAGCAGCAAGAGCGCTCCCGCCAGGGCCGGCGCGGCGAAGACGACGGCGATCAGCTCGCCCTTCTGCATGTTGGCTGGAGTGCCGCCCAGAATGTGACCTACTTTGAGGTCCTGCATCATGTCACCGGCGATGCCCATCGCACAGCAGACGACCGCCGCCACGCCGAGCACGGCCAGCACGCCCTGGTCGCCGGTGAGCCCGATCGCGACCATCAGCAGGGCGGCGAGGATCAAGGTGGTCAGGGTAAGGCCGCTGATCGGGTTGTTGCTGCTCCCGATCACGCCGACCAGGTAGCCGGCCACGGCGGCGAACAGGATGCCAGCGACCACCATCACGAGTGCGGCCAGAAGCGAGCCGCCGAAGCTCTGGCTGAAGTAGTAGTAGAGCACCCAGATCGGGAAGATCAGGCCGATGATCCCGAACACGATCCACTTGTAGCGCAGATCCAGCTCGAGCCGGTTCTCCGATTCCACCGTCTTCACGTGCTTCATGTCGGCGAGCACCCGGCCCACGCCCGTGAGCAGGCTGGTCCGCATGCTCCAGAGCGTCCAGACGGCGCCGACCACCATGGTGCCGACCGCGAGGGGGCGGACCATCGTCTGCCAGACGACGTTGACCGCGACGTTGTCCCACCCCTGGTCGGCGGCCAACGGCAGCAGGTCGCGGTTCACGAACGCCATTACCGGGACGAGACACCACCAGCCGAGCACGCCGCCGGCAAAGACGACGGCGGCGAGGCGCGGGCCGATGATGTAACCGACGCCGAGCAGCGCCGGCGAAGCCGAGGGCGTGGTCAGGTAGATGCCTCCGGTGTACTGCTCGGTGAGCGCCGCGCCTTGCGCGATGCGTGCCGACCCCCAGTTCCAGAACGTGGTCATGTTGCGCGCGATGATCTGGACGCCCTGGGCGTTCCGGATCACCTCGAGGAAGGCCGCCGTGAGTCCGGCGATCACCAGGTACTTGCCGCCGGTCGCCCCCCTCTGGCCGGCCTTATGGATCTCACCTGCCGCGACTGACTCGGGGAAGGGCAGTCCCGCGTCCTCCACGAGGGTGCGGCGCAGGATGATCACGAACAGCACGCCGAGCACACCGCCGACCAGCATGATGAATGCGGAGGTCCAGAAGTTAATCGACTCCCAAACGCCGGCGATCACGAAGGCGGGTATGGTGAAGATCGCGCCTGCCACCAACGCCTC
>CAYFXF010000052.1:9723-10120 GCA_964347085.1 uncultured Gemmatimonadota bacterium
AGGACGACTGCCATCGCCACACCGAGCAGCACGGCCCGGAGCGTAAACTCTTTCAGGCGCGTATCGGCCGGGACGTATGGCTCGTACGGTTTCGGGTCCATCGGGATCCCCCGCGGTCTGGGACTGGCTCGCGCCGGGGACGCAGTCGCGGTTGCGGCCGCGGCCCGGCGGCTCTGTCATTTGGCGGACAGGCGGTGCGTGAAGTCGCGACAGCCTAGGACGCGATGCTGAGCGTGTCAAGCGCGATTGTTAGCTGGAGGGCGCGACACCTGGGCGCCCGATCAGCTCTGCTTGAACAGGTCCCCGTATCTCAGCGGCTCACCGGTGCGCCAGGGCCGGTAAGAGTTGCAGAAGTCGATTCGGTCGCCCAGGGTCGGGTGCGTCGCCCGCCAGAGCT
>CAYFXF010000053.1:0-9924 GCA_964347085.1 uncultured Gemmatimonadota bacterium
CGGCGTCCGCGAGCCGCGCCACGTCCGCCCGGTGCCGCGCCAGGTTGTCGGCCTGGTGGTAGGGCCCCTCGTCCCAGTCGAGCCCCAGCCAGCTGAGCCCGTCGAGTATGGCCTGCGTGAGCTCGGGCCGGCTGCGCTCGCGGTCGGTGTCCTCGACGCGCAGCACGAACACACCGCCCGCGCTTCGGGCGTAGAGCCAGTTGAACAGCGCGGTGCGGGCGCCCCCCACGTGCAGGTAGCCGGTGGGGCTGGGCGCGAAGCGCACGCGAGGCCGGTCGGTCATCGGATTCGCTCGCGCCGGGTCGGCGCGCGTCTCGGTAAAAGTCGGGGCTGAGCCTCGCGGGCGAGACGCAGCCCCTCACATCTGTCACTGACGGAGAGGGTGGGATTCGAACCCACGAGGGGCTTTCGCCCCCAACACCTTAGCAGGGTGCCGCCTTAAGCCTCTCGGCCACCTCTCCCCGGGCCGGCCCTCAGCCGACGCTCGGCCCTCGTCCGCTATTATAACCGCGTGCCGGCCGCTGTCACCCCGCGCCGCCTCCGCCGCCCCCGCCGCCCCCGCCGCCCCCGCCGCCCCCGCGCCCGCTGAACTCGTCCATGCCGCGTGTCACGCCCAAGAAGTCGGCCAGCGTGTCGAAGGCGCGGACCGGCAGCCAGCGCAGGGCGGTTGCGACATAGACGAAGCGCGGCATCAGGAGCCGCGCGCGGTCGTGCCGGATCGCCGTCACGATCCGCTTCGCCACGTATTCCACGTCGAGGATCGGGAGCAGCCAGGAGAACCGCGTCCTCACCCCCGCGAACATCCCGGTCCCGACGTAGTACGGGCAGACGACGGTCGTCTTGATCGCGTGACCGGCGTGCCGCAGCTCGAGGCGCAGCGATTCGTCGAACCCGACGGCGGCGAACTTGGCCGCCGCGTAGTCGGTGAGCCGTGGCGCGCCGACCAGGCCGGCCGCCGAGGCGACCGTCACGATGTGCCCGCGCTTCCGCTCGATCATCCCGGGCAGAAAGGCGCGCACCGTCCAGAAGTGGGCCAGCGCGTTCACCGCGAAGCTCTTCCGGACCTCCGGCTCCGACGCCTCGAGCAGCGGCTTCCCGGTCACGACCCCGGCGTTGTTGACCAGCACGTCGACCGGCCCCCAGTCGCTCAGCACGCGGGCCGCCGCCGCGCGCACCGCGTCCGCGTCCGAGACATCGCAGCGCTCGCTGTAGACGGGCGCGCCAGCCGCCCTGAGCTCGGCGGCCAGCCGCTCGAGGCCGGCGCCGTCCAGATCCCAGAGCGCCAGCCGTGCGCGCTCGGCGGCGAGCTTTCGGGTGAGCGCGCGGCCGATGCCGCTGGCGGCGCCGGTGACGAGAACGTTCGTATCGCGCAGAACGGTCATCGCGTGAAGTCTTGGAGTGATGATCGGCGCGGAATAGTAGTGCAGCCGAAGCCGGAACGAAACCAAGAGGCGGGGCCTTTTCTGGCATGTAAGTTGCTTCTCTTACAGGAGAGAAGGAGGTGCCGCTCCGACAAGTTCAGCCTGGAAAACGAAAGCGGCCCGCCCCCCGGCCCATCGCCTGACGGGCAATAACACCGCCGTTTCGCCACCCGGAGCAGCGATCTGCGAGACCTCATGAAGCGATCACCGCACCGCCCCCGGCCCCGCCGAGACCCCTCCACTCGACGTCGCAAACGGCAACAGGCACCGACACAGCCCCAGCCCCGCGCCGAGATCGAGGCACTGACGGCCCAGAGGACCGCGTTCCTCGCCTCGATGTCGGGAGGCACGCTGCACATGTTGAGCGCGCGCATCAAAGCCGCGATCGCCGCGGATAACGGCTCGGAGCCGTGCGAGCGCCTCCTCTCCGGAGACTTCGACTGCCTCTGCGACTACTGCGAGCTCTTCTGGGGAAAGTTCGAGGACTTGGCCCCCGGTCCTAACGGGCGCCGGCTGAGCTCCCGCGCCGTGAAGCCCAGCGAGTAGAGCTTCGCGCCCGGGTCCCGGGTGCTAACTTGATTCCGCGCGCTCGAGAACCGGAGGCGAACGTGCGGAAGTTGTTGCTCTGGCCCCTAGGCGCCCTCGTCGCCCTCACCGTCGTCCTCGCCGCCTTCGTCTGGCTCACGACCTTCCATCCGGCCGCCGTCCAACCCGAGCCGGTGGCCTGCCCGAACGACGCCCCGCGGCTCGCACCTGGGCAGACCCTCACCGTCCTCAGCTGGAACGTCCAGTTCATGGCCGGCAAGGGTTACGTCTTCTGGTATGACGTGGTCGACGGGTCGGGCCCCGACGAGCGGCCTTCCCCGGAGTCGATCAAGCGAACGCTCGCAGAAGTCGCGCGCGTGATCCAGGCGGAGCGGCCGGACTTGATCCTGCTCCAGGAGGTCGACGACGGCGCCAAACGGACGGACCGCGAGGACCAGCTCGCCCGGCTGCTCGCCCTCTTGCCGGAGGACTACGCCTGCCACACTTCCGCCTTCTATTGGAAGGCGCGCTTCGTGCCGCACCCACGCATCCTGGGCCCGGTCGGGATGAAGCTGTCGACGATCTCGCGCTACCGGATCGATCGGGCGACGCGGCACGCGCTGCCGTTCGTACCTGCCGACCCGCTCACCCGTCAGTTCAGTCCGCGGCGCGCCGTGCTCGAGGCGCGCCTCCCGGTGACCGGCGCCGCTCCGTTCGTCGCGCTAAACACGCACCTCGACGCCTGGGCCAAGGGCACCGACACGATGGCGCGCCAGGTCGCCCGGATCGACACACTGCTTCAGCGGTTGACGGCCGAGAGCGCGGCGTGGGCGGTCGGCGGCGACTTCAACCTGCTCCCGCCGGGGCCGCAGTACGCGAACCTGTCGGAAAGTCAGCGGGTCTACTATGAGCCCGAGACCGAGCTCACGCGTCTATATAATAGGAACTATCGGGCGGTCCCCAGCCTGGCCGACCTGAACGGGCCGGACGGCGCCGCCTGGTTCACCCACTTCCCCAACGACCCGGCGGTCAGCGCGCCCGACCAGACGATCGACTACCTCTTCCTGAGCGCCGATCTGACGGTCACGGCAAGCCACGTGCGCCAGCTCGACACGCGCGAGATCTCCGACCACTTCCCGGTGATCGCCAGTCTCAGGTTGCCGTAATGTTCCAGAGACGCTCAACAGCTGCCAGCCATGCCTGACCAACCAGTTCTTACCAGACCAACTGAAACCTCGACCCTCGCCAGTCTGAGCGCTTCTGGCCGGGGGTGTTGGGCCCATCTAGATTGTCTGCTTTGCAAGGCAGGAGCCGCACAAGCCGTGTTTCATTCGGCGCCCGAGCGCCGCGAGGGAAATCGATGGCGTTAACGAATTCGTTGGGTCGGCCTCGCTGGCGAAGTTTGCTCCGCCTGCTCGTCGTGCTCGTGCTCGCCGTGCTCATCAAGACGACGAGCCTGGCGGCGCAGGGCGAGGAGCCCCTGCCCAGAGCGGATCTCCTCCGCATCCTGTCGAGCGGTGTCTTTTCCAAACCGGAGATCGCCGAGCTCATCAGCCGTAACTGCCTGGCCTTCGAGCCGACCGACGAGGACCGCCAGCAGTTTCGCCTTCTGGGTGCGACCCCTGCGATCATGCTGGCCATCGAAGAATGCGCTCAGCGCTCCGTACCACTACGGGTGGCGCCGAGAGCGAATCGGGTCACGGAATTCGCAGGGGGTCGCACCACCGTGGTGGTTCGGGTCACACGCGGAGACCGGCCGGCAGCCGGGGTAGAGCTAGCGCTGCTTGGGAGCGGAAGCCTCCCCGGAGGCCAGGATACCGACGCCCGCGCGATCTCGAGTCAGGAGGGCTGGGGCGTCTTCCAGTTCCCGGTAGGAACCGTTGCCGGCATCTATCGCCTGACCGTCGGCACGCTGACCGGGGAGAGGATCGAGGGCGACTCAGTGATCTCGCTGATCGTCGAAGCGCAAGAAGTCCTGAGCGCCGAGGTCACCCCCGAGGAAGTCCGATTCGAGCGTGAAAGTCAGGCTACCGTGGCATTGACCGTTGCCCTACGGGACCGGTATGGAAACCCCGTAGCGGGTCAACAGGTCCAGCTTAGGGCCAGCTCTGCCGACATAGACATCGCCGATTCAGACAAGACCACGGACGAGCGGGGCGAGGCCGTGTTCACGGTCGCTGGAGGCGACCTCCGCGAGAGCGGCTGGCTGCAGGTCAACGTGGGAGAAGATGAGCTGGCGTTGGTGCCAGTATCGCTCGGACCGGGCGCGTTGTCGACCGAGCAGACGGGGTTCGTCTCCGGCGCGGATCTGGTCGGCACCGTCGCCATGGTCCTTCCCAACCCGTTGGTGCTCGCGCTACGCGACGAGCAAGGGTCACCCATCCCAGGGCGTGAGGTCCTCTTCTCAGCTACCAACGCCTCGGTGTTTCCGCGGGTCGCGACGAGCGATTCGGCGGGACGCGCCAGCGTGACAGTTCGGCTTGGAATCGACGCGACACAGCGCGCGACCGTCGTTGCCACGGTCGAGGGTGTGCAGATCGAAGCCTCGATTCGTGTCGAGGCGGGGAGCCCGGCCAGGTTCATCGTGACCCGCGACGGAACCCCGGTCGCGGCGAGCGAAGCTTACGCCGGGTTGCTGGGGCGTCCGGAAGCTGTGCTGGCCGACACTGATGAATCGGTAACCCTGCGCGTCACCGCCGAGGACGCGTTCGGCAACGCGGCCTCGGTCGCCGGCCTGCTCGTGGCCATCGCGGACGAGAGGATTCTGAGCCCGGAACGAGTAGCGACGGATTCAAGCGGCGCCAGCGTCGTGCTCAGACCGGTTCGCCAAGGACTGACGCGCATCACGTTCGAGCTCGCTGGGCTGACCGCGAGTTTGCTGACTCGGCTGTTGCCGTTTCAGCTGCCCTATTTCACCGGCTATAGCCACCTCTATGGCGCCGGCTCGATTCTGGCCCCCAACGCCTACATCGCGCCAGGCCCGTGGGATCTGTTCGTCTCGGTCGGCGCCGCATTCCCAGAAGTCGAAGGCTCGCGCCCAGTAGACGAAGGTGCCTCCGCCATCTTCAGCTGGCGCGGACGCGCGGAGTTCGGCATCACGGCCTACAGCGACAGCGAGTTCGGCGTTCCGGCACGGGTCCAGATCCTCCCGCCAACCCCGAGCGGACTGGCGGTGGCTGTGGGCGCATTGAACCTGGTGCCGGTATCCGACGAAATTGGCCGCCACGGCCTGTTGGGGGCCAGCGAACCTTATACAGGCTACATCGATAAGGCTTCCCCGTACGTAGTGGCCTCACTGGCACGCCGTGCGCCGGCCTCGCCGCTCGGCTATCTGGTCAGTTTGGGCTGGGGCGCCGGCATGTTCCTGAAGGACAACATCGCCTACAGCAGTGCTGGTTACACCTCCGGCTTCTTCGGCGCGGCGGAACTCGATGTCGAGGCGTCCCCCGGCCTCGTCTTCCGACTAGCGCTCGAGCATGACGGCTGGGATACTCACGCGGCCACGAGTCTGCTGTGGCGCGGACTCGTGCTGACGATCGGTGTACTCGGCATCGATGAGGGAAGCGCCGATTTGGACAGCAACGCCTTGAACCAGACGCGTGTGTTCCTGCGCTTCGGTGCGAGCTTGAGACAGAGTCGGGAGTGGCTGGGAAGCTGATTTACCGTGGAGGATCACCCTAGGATCCCAGCCACGAGACGTCGGATGCGGTTGACTACGCCGCGGCGTCCACCATCCCGGTAGTAGCCGTCCCGATAGTAATAGTAGCCGGACCCGTAGCCGAACTGCGCGCGAAGAGCGTTCACTACGACCCCCAAAACATCCCCGCCCACATCATTGAGGCGCTCGATTGCGTCCAGCAGCGATTGCCGTCCCGTTCCACCGGCTCGCATCACGACGAGCGCGGCATCCACCCGCTGGGCCAGGATACATGGATCCGAGACCGCAAGGACCGGCGGCGAGTCTATGATGACGTGATCGTAGCGCTCCGACAACGTCGCGAGCAGCGAGGTCATACGGTCCGAGCCCAACAGCTCCGCCGGATTCGGTGGCAGCTGACCGGACGGAATCACGTCCAGCCCGTCGACGGCTCCCCGGACGATCGCCTCGTCTACGCTCGACTCGCCTGTCAGGACCGCCGTGAGACCGGGGCTCTGAACGATGTCGAGCAGCCGGTGTACGCTCCCCTTGCGCAAGTCCGCATCGACGAGAATCGTGCGGTCTCCCTGCTGAGACAGCGATACGGCGAGATTCGTGGCCGTGGTCGTTTTGCCCTCCACCGGGGCGGGCGATGTGATCAGGATCGAGCGGCGTGGTGTCACCGCGAGGCTGAAGCCTAAGTTCGTGCGGATGACTCGATAGCACTCCGCCGGTGCGGAGCGCGGTTTCAGGTGCACCCGGGCGCTGTCCACCCCTCCGCCATCGCCGCCCTGCGGATCGAAGCGCGGAACGACACCGAGCACCGTGAGTCCCAGCGCGCGCCGCACCTCGCGAGGAGACCGCACCCGGTCATCGAAGTAATCCAATACCAGGGCACTTCCGAAGCCGAGCATCACGGCCAGCATCACGGCCAGCAAGATATCGCCCAGCCCGGTGGCGTTGATCGGCTTACCCGGAACGACAGCGAAGTCGATGATGGCGAGCTTCCCGCTCTCCGCCGCCTCCTCGATCCGCGTCTGCTCGAGCTGGGTTTGCAGCGTCTCATACACCTTGCGCAGGCCCTCGACCCGCTGCCGGCGACGTGCGAGCTCCGCGGCCTGGGGCAAGAGCTGCTCCGCCTCGCGTCGCAGCCGCGCGATCGTGCCACGCAGTGCCGCGACTTGCCGGTCCAGGCTGCGAACGTATTCCGCCAGGGCCTCCAGTAGCTTCTGCCCGGCGGTCTCGATCTGCTCGTCCAGCGCCCGAACCGCAGGGTTGCCCGGTCCCGCGCCGCCGGGGCCCGATACGAGCGAATCGCGCGTGACCTCCAAGGCCACCAAGCGGCGATAGAGGTTCCCGATCGGCGGGTTCTTCACCAGCGCGGGCGTCGCCGAGAGCGCCTCCAGCCGCGCCTTTACACCGAGCGCTTCGCTCTCCTCCCCGGGAGCTCGGAGCACGGGGGCGTAGAGGTTACGCTCCAACCGCAACTCCTCGACCTGCCGTTCGAACGCCAGGATGTTGTCGATCTGGCCCGTCTCTTCGCTCTCTACGCTGACCGCGCCGATCTCCTCCTGATAGCGCTGAACCGCAGATTGCGCTTCACGCAGTTGCCCCTCGAACTCGCTCAGCTGGTCCTCGATGAACACGCGTCGCGCCGTAGCCTGTTGCCGGAGGCGCTCGACCGACCGCCGACGCGCCAGCTCCATGACCGTGTTCAGCACCTGCACCGCCAACTCCGGATCGTAGTCCCGATAAGTCACGTCGACCAAGTTCGTCCGCTCCACCGGCGTGGCGCTCAGGCGTCTATAAAGCTCATCGCTGGCCGCTCGCAGGTCGACGACCCGGAAGCGGACCTCGGTGGGGTAACCCGCCGGGCGGTCCGCGGCGGTGAACCATAGACCTGCGAACGTGAGCGGTTGGCCTGGCGGCGCGCGACTGAGCCGCCTACCCGTTAGATCTCGAACTTCAACTGCGCCGTTTTCAAAGCCGAGAACGTAACCCCCCGGTTCTGGGGTGCCCGATACCTTCAAGTCCGGGAAGAGTGCTGAACGGCGCAAATCCGAGGTGCCCAGAGTCGTCTGCAGACCGAGCGAGTCCACCACGGCGTCGAGCAGCGTGCGGCTCCGCAACACCTCGACTTCGCTGCTCACCGGGTCGACCGGCATCCTGGCGCTCGGCGCATCGATCGTGAGCCCGGGCACGGCCGGCTCCTCACGAACGACTTGAATCCGGGCAACGGCTCGGTACTCGGGTGGGCGGGTCAGGGTCCGCCAAGTGAAGACGCCGAGCACAACCGTTAGCAGCGAGAGGATCAACCACCGCCGGCGCCAGAAGATCGCCAGCAGTTCGCGGGCATCGAAGGAGGGCTCGATGATCCCGGAGCGCCCAGCATTCTGGTTCAAACTCGGGGTGTTGGCCATCTTCGCGCCTACCGGGTTGTCAGAATCAAGACCGTGTTCAAAAGGGTCGCCACGGCGGTGAAGATGGCGCTGGCCCGCGCCACGGTGTCCAGCGTCCGAGCGCGATCCGGCACAACGATGACGTCGCCCGATTGTATACCGATTTGCGCCAGGCTCCTGCCGAGCTGCAAAGTCCGCCGGGTGTCGATGACATAGTAGTCCCCCCCTCGCACCAGCAAGATCTCCTCGAAGTCCGCCTCGCGGGTGGGCCCGCCAGCCGTTCCGATGGCGTCGAACACGTTGAACGTGGGATTGAGCGGGTAGAGGCCGGGACGGACGACGGCGCCCAGCACGTTGACCCGGATGAGCGGTGTGACCGCGACCTCGGGATTGTTGAAGAACGCCGCCAGCGCCCCGCTGAGCGCCCGGACCGCCTGATCGCCCGTGAGTCCGGCCACCTTCAGCCGACCGACCAGCGGGAATTGGATCTCACCCGCCTCATCGATGGGGAACTCACCGCTCAGTTCCTCACGACCGAAGAAGATGACCTGCAACACGTCGCCCGAACCCAGCACCGCCGATTCCTGAGCGCGAGCCGGCAGCTCGGACACGGGGCGCGCGCCGTCGGGGATCTTGAACGCCGCTCCGCAGCCACCTGCACTGGCTGCCAGTATCAAGACAAGTAGACGAACCATGCTCTCAGAACCGTTAGGCCACCGCCGCGGCGCCCTCGGCGACAACCGACTCCAAAAGCGCTGCGAACCGCCGAGTCTGCCGTCGCCGGCCATACAGCCTCTGCGCGGCCGCACGGCCGCGCTCTCCCATGCTCGCCAGGCATGAGCGCGCTTGGGCGGCCGAAACCACCGACTCCGCCAGCGACGCCGCATCCCCGGGCGACCCACACCAACCGCAACCATGGGCCTCCACGACCCGTGCGGCCTCGCTCCCCGGCTCGGCCAGCGCCACCATCGGTGTGCCCGACGCGAGTATGCCGTAAATCTTGCTGGGAACGATCGTCCCCGATACCCCGGGGCGCAGCGGCACGAGATGCAGATCGGCCCCGCTTAGCGACTCCGCCAGACTCTCCCTGGGCTCATATGGCAACAGCCGCACGTTGCTCAAACGCTCCTCTCGCACGCGCATCTCGATCCGCGCCCGGATGGAGCCATCTCCGATCAGCAGAAAGAGGATATCCGCTCGCTCTCGGAGAATGGCCGCCGCGTCAAGCACCGCGTCCAGATCCCAGGCGTAACCGAAGTTGCCGGAGTACATCGCCACGAAGTTCCCATCCAACGCCTGCCGCGCCCTAAACCCGTTCTCGTGCTTGATCGGATAGACCGCTTCCGTGTCCGCCCAGTTTCGTATCACCGCCAGCCGTCCTGCCTCGACACCCTTGCTGGCCAACCGGGCTGCCATGTCGTCGGCCAACGCGACGACTCGGTCGGCCCCGGCCAGTATCCTGGCCTGGACCCGGCTGAACGCCGCGGCCAGGGGGCCAGGCGCCATCCCTACCGCCTGGGCCACGTCGGGGTAGATGTCCTCGCAGTAATAGATGAACGGCACCCGCCAGCGTCGCTTGAGGTGCAGAGCCAGAAGGCCCAGAAACGGCGGGTCGGTGAGCGACACCACGACATCGGCGACCGGAAGTCTGCGCGCGGCCAAAGCCGCCATCGCGAAGAAGCTCGCCTGGTTGACCACCCTGGCGACCGGCACGCTCTTCGGCAAGCGCGTGCCCGACGCCCGCCAGATCTTGACCCGGCCGTTGCGCTCGCATCGATAAGGGAACACGCGGCCAGGGAGGGTCCCAAAGTTCGGGAGGCCACAGAGCACCGTGACCTCGTGGTCGCGGCTCAAGTCTTCCGCCAGCTCGAACAGGTACTGGCCGGTAGCCTCCACATCCGGAGGGAAGGCCCGGTTCAGGAAGAGCACGCGCATCGCTCAG